>JAESUD010000351.1 GCA_016763335.1 Emcibacteraceae bacterium
ACCCATCATAAGGCGATGGCCTACCTTTCCTATGGGATCAGTCAGGGCGAGGGTTTTATTATTATTACCGGTGAGATTGGCTCAGGTAAAACGACGCTTGTAGGGCGATTGCTACAAAGCTTGGATCCAACTCAGTTTGTTACAGCTAAAATTGTAACTTCTCAGCTTGATGCTGATAATATTCTTAAAATGGTGGCTGCGGCATTTGGTATTGATATTCGCAATACTGATAAAGCAATTATGATCACAGAAATTGAAAAGCTTCTCCGTAATAACAATCGACTTGGTAAAAATACTCTTCTGCTTATTGATGAAGCACAGAATTTAACGACATCTGCCCTTGAAGAGCTCAGAATGTTATCTAACTTCCAAGAAGGTAATAAAGCTTTACTACAAAGTTTTCTCGTAGGGCAGCCGGAATTTCGTGATAAATGGGCATTTGATCCAGCGTTAGAACAGTTGCGTCAAAGAGTTATCGCCACTCATCATCTGTCGTCGATGAGTGCAGAAGAAACCAAAGAATATATTGAACATCGCCTTACACTTGTTAACTGGAAGGGTAACCCGGCATTTACTGAGGATGCCAATGCGGAAATTTATAATTATTCCGGTGGAGTTCCTCGTAAGTTAAATACTCTTTGTACACGTATATTACTTTTTGGTGCGATAGAGGAACTTGACGTTATAGACGGTGAGATGGTGAAAGAAGTTTTGGCCGATATGGAACAAGATAATTATGCCGCATCGCCAGGTGCGAGATCATTACAAAATGGCGGAATGAGTGTGAGCGGTCTAAATGATAATGATGCTATGGCTCATATTTCTGAAGAAGCCCTTGAAGAAGCAAAAGAGGCAGGACTTAACGCATCATCCGAGCTTATCAAGCTGCGCAAACGCATCGTAAGGCTCGAGAAAAATATAAAAATACATGATAAGACCATTAAAGGGACTATCGGCATCGTAGAAGATATGCTCAACGCATAATCAATGGGGAAGCTGAAATATCATGACTGCAACCATGCTCAAAAAAACTGAAGGTGATTTCCAACAACCTACGCAACGCATAATTAATGCAATGACTGTTGATGTTGAGGATTATTTTCATGTTGGTGCCTTTGAAAATGATATTTCAAGAGATGACTGGGACGGGCTTGAATGCCGGGTAGAAAGAAACACTGATAAAGTTTTAGAGCTTTTTGCACGTTATCATGTCAAAGCGACCTTTTTCGTTTTGGGGTGGGTATGTGAGCGTTATCCGGAATTGATACGGAAAATTCATAAAGCAGGCCATGAAGTGGCCAGTCACAGTATCGGCCATCACCGGGTTAGCGATCTGACACGGGAAGAGTTTGTTGATGATATTACGCGGTCAAAAAAGCTGCTTGAAGATACCATTGGTGCAGCGGTAATTGGTTACCGTGCGCCGAGCTTTTCCATTGGGGAAAAAAACTTGTGGGCGCTTCAATGTTTGATGGAAGCCGGGTATTTGTACAGTTCGAGCATTTATCCAATACGCCATGATCATTACGGCATGCCAAATGCGCCAAGATTTTCATTTTATCCGATAGAAAATAGTGAATTTCTTGAAATGCCGGTAACGACATTTACAGTGCTGGATAAAAAATTTCCTTGTGGTGGCGGTGGCTATTTTCGCTTGCTTCCTTATGCATTATCAAAAATGGCCATGAACAGAGTGAATAATAAAGACCAGAGAGCCTGTATTTTTTATTTTCATCCATGGGAAATTGACCCTGGGCAACCGCGACAGGAGCATGCCAGTTTGAAGTCGAAATTCCGTCATTATACCAATCTTAAAGTCATGGAACAAAAAATTGAAAAATTACTGATAGATTTTAAGTGGGGCAGGATGGATGAAATTTATCTTGGTGGAGATAATTAAGTGATTGAAATTAAAAGAATAGATGTTGCTGCAGATTGTTCGGCATGGGATAAATATGTTTTGGAACATAGCAGTTCAAGCGTATTTCATATGTCTGGATGGGGACGTAGTGTTCATAAAAGTATGGGGCATGATGTATATTATTTATATGCGCAAAAAGACGGGGAAATTTGTGGAATATTGCCGCTTACTCATATTAAAAGCCGTTTGTTTGGTAATTCATTAGTATCGGTGGCTTTTTCTGTTGGCGGCGGACCATTATTTGATAACCAGGAAGCGCTTGATAAATTAGACAATGAAGCCAAACGCATAGCCGATGAACTTGGTGTCAGCGCCATGGAATATCGCCAAATGAAACGTTGCCATGAAAACTGGCCGATTAAAGCAGAGACATATTCGACATTTCGTAAAGAGCTCAGCGCTGATAACGAAGAAAATATGTTGGCAATTCCGCGTAAACAACGTGCGATGGTGCGCAAAGGTATTAAGTTTGGGCTGACATACGATATCGATGATAACGTTGATAGGTTATTTCATTTATATTCCACAAGTGTTAGAAACCTTGGTACGCCGGTATTTCCAAAATCACTTTTTAAAGCTTTAAAAAACGAATTTAAAGAAGACTGCGAGATATTAACGGTATCAGCGCCGGACGGTGAGGCTATTTCCAGCGTGATGAGTTTTTATTTTAAGAATGAAATTGTGCCTTATTATGGCGGTGGTGGTTTCTCAGCGCGTTCATATGCGGCAAATGATTTTATGTATTGGTCGGTTATGGAACATGCGGTTTCGGCGCGCGGGGCAACATTATTTGATTTTGGCCGCAGTAAAAATGGCACAGGGGCCTTTAGTTTCAAGAAAAACTGGGGATTTGAGCCGACGGCACTTGAATATGAATATTATCTTCGTGAAGGTGATGATATTCCTGAAATTAACCCGCTTAATCCAAAATATCAGTTGATGATCAAAACGTGGCGCAAGCTACCGTTGCCGGTTGCTAATTTCCTTGGACCATTTATCGCTAAATCTTTAGGTTAAGTTATTATTGATTTGGCTGCGTGTCACCGGCAGCGGGAAGAACCTGTTCCATTCTTATGGCGTCTTCTGCGTTTGGTTCGGTTTGTGCAGTGATAACCACGTCTTCCTCATCACCGGTTATGCTAGTAAAAGATGTGAAGGCGAGGGCCCAGCCGAGCACAGCGCATATGATCCAGGCAAACACAGACATTCTGGCAGATAACTTACCTGATGTATCGACATTGATGTCTGGTTTATCATTTGTCATGTGTATTTCCATGTTCTTCACATTCTGAAAATTATTACTATTAATTAAATATTAACTAAAATGGTTAACAATACATTAATCTTATTGAAGGTAAGCCCAAGAATGATTGAAATAGCTTATGTTTCAGCGGCTTATCATATCAAAAATCATTAACTATATAAATTAACGAAAATTAACCATACCGATAAAAAATTGAATTGCAAGCGTTTCTTAATGCAACCAATTAAGCTATCAGTATAACTATCTGTAATGTAAGGTGAAAAGTAGGATTTTTTTATAAAAAGTCTTTAAAAGTCTTTGTCTAGGGAGTATCCGGCACTACGGACGGTGCGGATGATATTTGGTTTATCACCAATATTTAGGGCCTTTCGCAGGCGGCGGATATGTACATCAATGGTGCGTGCTTCAACATAAACATCATTGCCCCATACCATATCGAGCAGTTGGCCCCGTGAAAATACCCGGCGCGGGTTTTCAAGTAGGAATTTCAAGATATTAAATTCTGTAGGGCCGAGATGAATATGTTCGCCGTCACGTGTTATTTTACGGGTTGCTAAATCCATTTCTATGTTAGCATATTCGAGCGTTTGTTCACTTAATGCAGGTCTGATACGCCTGAACATCGCTTTTATTCTAGCGATCAGTTCTTTTGGTGAGAATGGTTTGGTTATATAATCATCGGCACCGGTATCCAGTCCGCGAATGCGGTCATTTTCTTCGCTTCTTGCGGTTAGCATAATGACGGGAATATTTTGTGTTTTTTTATCACGCCTGATGCGGCGACATATTTCAATACCGGAAAGATTAGGCAACATCCAGTCAAGTAATATTAAGTCGGGTGTATTGTCCTGAGCACTGAGAAGGCCCAATTCACCGTCCATTTCCACATTGACAGTATAACCTTCTTGCTCAAGATTATACTTTATTAGCTCGGTTAAACTTGGGTCGTCTTCAATAAGCAGTATTTTTGCAGACATAAGGTTTACTCAGTAGTTTAATAATTACAACGTCTGTATTACATTTGTTTATTACATTATTATGACAGATTAAATTAATTAAGATTTTTGTGGTAATAAAATGGTTGCTTTGGTGTATTTTCCTACTTCGCTTTCAAAGGATAGCTCGCCTTCATGGCGCTGAATAATATGTTTTACAATGGCAAGTCCCAGCCCGGTTCCACCAAGACTTCGAGAGCGGGCGGTATCAACCCGGTAAAACCGTTCGGTCAATCGTTTGATATGCTCAGGGGCAATGCCTGCACCAAGGTTTGTGATGCTGATCTCAATATATTTTTGATTATTCTGCTTGTTTTGGTGGCCTTGCATATGGATGGAAATATCGGTGTTTTCGGCGCCGTACTTTACCGCATTATCAATTAAATTTTGAAAAACCTGTGTAAGTTGGTCGCGGTCACCGGTGATGTTTCCGGATTTAAATTCTGTAGTAAGTGTGGCGGTCATGTTGCGCTTATTCAATCTAATATTCATAGTTTCCACAACATTTTCAATGATTTTAATCAAGGATATATTTTCACTTGGCGGAATATGTGCATCACGTTCGATATGACTTAATGAAAGTAAATCGTCAATAAGACGGGCCATGCGCATGGCTTCATCCTGCATAATTTTTAAAAACCGTTCTAATGCCTGTTTGTCATCCTTTGCGGGGCCTTGCAGGGTTTCTACAAAGCCAAGGATTGAAGCGAGTGGGGTACGAAGTTCGTGACTGACATTGGCGACAAAATCAACGCGCATCCTTTCGGCTTCACGAATGCCGGTAATATCATAAATTGTCAGTAATATTGTTCGTTCTTCTGTTTTTAAGGAAGGGGTGTCCATTGCGGTTTTATCAAGGACATGTATACGGAGCAGGTAATTTCTTGATCGCGGTCTTGGTGTGCTAAATTCCACTGTGTCTGACTTTCCACTTTCAATGGCTTTTTTAATGGCGTTAACAGCCTCGACATCAATTAAAAAATCGGTGATGTTATGATTGATTATTTCAGTGCCATACATGTCGGTTGCGGATTTATTTGCCATGATAATATTGCTGTTAATATCTAAGAAAAACAGCGGATCGGTCAGGTTTTCCATGATGTTGACGAACAATGATGGTTGCTCGCCGTAATTAAACGCAGACTTTTTCAATGTCCTATGCAGCATTATAAAGGCGAATAACCCGGTTAAGCCAAGTGAAATCGCTTGAACTGCGGATATATCACCCTTAAACAATAAAAAGTTTAAAAGCAGTATTAATGGTGCCAAAAAAAAGGCGTATTTTATAATTTTGGCATATTTTTATATTATCTTAATCAGTAAGTGGTTTTATAGCGTTTCGTTATGCTAACTTAAGTTTTCGGGTTTGTCGATATTGACATAAAACTTTAACATGGAATGTCTCAAAACGGGATAGCTGTTAAATTGTTTTACAGTATTTAGTCGGTTTTCGATTTTTTTTTAGCTAATATGTTGATTATTATAGAATTTATCTTTTTGGCACGATTATTGCTATTTTAGATGTAGATTTTTTTTAATAGTAATTGCCACGACCAGAAATATTGGAATTGGCAAAAGTTTATGGAACTGGGTGAATAGTATGACCAAAGTAAATGATGCTGAAGTAAACAAGAGTACGGGACTAAGTCAAAGGCTACATCGTCGTAGTTTGTTAAAGGCGGGCGCTGTTATTGCGCCGATCGTGGTTACGTTGCATGGTGGTGTTCCGCTTGCGCATGCTGATTCAGCCGGGCTTTGTGTAATGCAATTGGTTGATATTGCCAATGATTCATCTGATAGCCGTCATGGGTACATGCAAATTCCAATGAAAGGCGGCCAAATTGCGCAGCCACTTATTGGATTAACTCATAATCAGGAAGCAAAACTTTCAGATTATCCTGATGGCACAGAGCTTGAGGCTTTTAATGCAAGTCCAGCTCATTGGAACTTTATTGCTGATCCGACTAATAACAGGTTTGGTTTTTCTTGCGTAAATTCAATTGGACATTATACTAACGCTAAGCTTAGCTAAGAATTGCTCAATAGAATTTAAATTATAGGAATAAGTAAATTACTGTAATTAACAATAAGAATTTTGATGAAATGGCTGTGTACCGGGTTCCGGACACGGCCAATTTATTATGGTCCGGATGGGACGATGCCTGTATTGTTTATGATCAACGCAGTGGTCATACACAGGTACTTAATGATTTTGCACGAGAATTACTTGCTATTTATGAAGACGGGCAAAAAACGCTTGTTGAAATTTATGAAGAATTCGAAAAAATCTTTGAAAAAAAACTAGATGAAAATCTTAAATTAAAAATATTAGAATCAGTCAGAGAATTTGATAATATGGGTTTGATCGAACCCGTATAAAATAATAATGACAAATAAAGAAATCAATTATGCCTGAGATAAGCGTGTTTCATAATAATAAAAACTTGGTAACGCTTAATGATCAGCAACTTGATGCACGTCTTGCTGCGGATGGGGCACAGTTGGAAATCGGACCTTTTACAGTTAATGTATCGTTGGGTTTTGAAAATATTCGCCGTGAATTTATTAATATATACCGTGATTACCCATTTTATGACGAGACAGTTATATGTGATAATTATATAAAAATTTATGGCCGTAATTTTTACCGCAAATATATTAAACCACAGGCGTTTGTGGATGTGGGGATGAATGATGAATTTATTCCGCTTCCGGCGAGCCTTGGCATGGTCAGCCTCGAAATGGGGCTTAATTGGCAAGTGGCGTCTGCGTGCAAACAATATTTAATGTTTCATGCGGGTGTTATATCAAAGGATGGCGTTGGATTAGTTATGCCGGCCATGTCGGGAAGTGGGAAAAGTACGCTGGCGGCGGGTTTGTCTTACCGGGGGTGGCAGCTTCATTCGGATGAATTTGGCTTGCTTGATATGGAAAGCGGTGAACTAGTTCCTTACCCACGAGCGGTTTCCTTAAAAAATCAATCAATTGCGGTAATGAAAAAATGGGTATCAGATGTTAGTGATGACCCGCTTAGCCATTTTACCGATGAATTTGAAGGCACACCTAAAGGCACAATCTGTTATTTGCGGCCGCCAAAAAAATCAATTGAAGACATGCATAAAAGAACAAAGCCAAATGTAGTGATATTGCCGATTTATGACGCGGATGCCAAACCCGCAATTAGACCAATAACCAAAACAATGGCTATGTTCAGGATTGTAATGTCATCGGCCAATTACGGTGATATTGGCGCCGACGCATTTAAGGCTATTTCAAAAGTCATTGATAATTCGTCTGTGTGCGAAATAATATACCCGTCGCTTGAGGATGCTGTGAAATTGGTTGAAGAGTTCGTCGCTGAAAATGTACATTGCCAAGAGAGTGGTGATGAAAATGACTAATGTAATCACCGAAAAAAATATTTTGGTCACTATTCTTAAAGATCCGGCAAAAATGTTGGAACTATCGCCCGAAGATTGGAATGAGTTATTACGAGAAGCAAAAATAGCCAACCTCGCTGGAAGGTTAGCTGCGGATAGTAAGCTACTTGATATAAATGATAAATTGCCATTGAAGGTGCGGGATTTATTTAAATCTTTTTCTTATACCAGTGCCGGATCGACACGTATGATTAAGTGGGAAATGAACCGGGTAAAACGCGCACTCAGGGGCAGTAATGACAAGATAATTTTGCTTAAAGGCGCGGCATATATTGAAAAGCAGTTAAATTGTACCCGTGGCCGAAATAGTGTTGATCTGGATATTCTGGTCGCAAAAACCCGTATCGACTGGGTCGAGGAACAGTTTCTCGCCGCCGGATGGCAACATCATCTTGAAAATGATTATGATCAGAAGTTTTACCGGGAATATTCCCATGAATTACCACCGATGATTCACCCAGATCGCCGTATAAGCATTGATGTCCATCATAGTATTTTACCAGTGACAAGCCGGGTTTATCCGGATATGTCAAAATTAATAGAATGTGCGGTAAAATGCAGTGATGGGTTTTATGTTTTCTCTGATGTTGATATTATTCTACATAGTGTTGTCCACCAATTTCAGGATGGGGAAGTTCGCTCTAGCCTTAGAAATTTGCTTGAGCAACATGATATGTTTATGGAATTTGGTAAGAATTCTGAATTTTGGCAAAAGCTTGTGCCGCGCGCTGAAGAGCTAGGATTTACCCGTGCGTTATATTATGCGTTAAGATATACTAGTATAATATTCGGCACGGGAATCCCTGATCATGTGACGCAGGCAATAAAACATCACCAACCGGGGTTTGTAACACGTTCATTGATGGATTGGATGGTGCCAGCGGTCATATCACCGACAATTGGGGCAAGAGGAGTTAGCCGTTATTTATCGGCTAACGGGCTTTACATTCGTTCTCATTGGTTACGAATGCCGCCACTATTACTGATGAAGCATTTGAGCATAAAGTTTTTTAGACGGTTTAAGTCTGAGGGGTAAAGCTGTTAATTGCAGTAATAAAATCATCAAAATGATCAATAACAATATCAGCGCCCAGTTCAGACATTGGTATTTTGCTGTATCCAAAAGTGACACCGACCGATAAAAAGTTCGCGGCCTTTGCCGGGGTAATGTCATTGATGCTATCACCAACCATAATGGCGTTATCTGTTCCTGCTTTCATTAGCTCACATGTGGCAATCAGATGGCGGGGGTCTGGTTTTCTAAACGGGAAGCTATCGCCGCAACTAACGGCAGAAAAATAATGATTAATATTCATTTCTTCAAGCAAGGCATGGGTTAGGACAATGTTTTTATTGGTGCAGACTGCCAGTGGGATTTTTTCAGCTGTTAATTTTTTAATTAGATCAAGAACTCCCGGAAAAAGCACCGTCTTGTCGGCGATATTATCAAGATAATATTTCAAATATTGGTCAAGAAGTGCGTCTATTTCCTGGTCGTTTGGTGTTTCACCTGTATGGGTGAAGCCTTTAACGATAAGCGCTCTGGCACCTTGTCCGACCATATTGCGAATTAATGATGGATCTATTTCGTCGCGGCCGGCGACATCGAGCAGATAATTTAAGGAAGCCGATAGATCAAGGGCGCTGTCGGCAATCGTACCGTCGAGATCAAAAAGTATTGCACTGGGTTTGTTTTTAAACATTTTTCGCCTGTTTTTTTAATATAAACTTAAAGCATATGGTGTATTAAAATTATTATATATTCAACATTGATTAATCTTATGACATTATGTTGTCTAAATTAATAGTCAGAGTACAAAAAAATACAAAATGTACAAAATGTAACGGGAAATAATATAAACCATGAATGCTTCTGATCTTGCAATTATCATCCTCGCCGCCGGTAAAGGTACACGGATGAAATCGTCCTTACATAAAGTTCTTCATCCGCTTGGTGGAAGGCCGATGCTGCATCATTTGCTGGATACGGCGGCACCACTTAAACCGTCACGTAAAGTTATCGTTGTTGGTGCCGGAAAAGAACAGGTTGAGGCATCAGTCGGTGAGCAAGCCGATATTGTCGTGCAGGAACCACAACTGGGCACTGGGCATGCGGTTCAGGTGACGGGGGACCAGCTTCGCGGGTTTGATGGTGATGTTCTTATTCTTTACGGTGATGTGCCGTTATTGAAGCAGGACACTATGCAGAAAATGATTGATGTACGCGCTGAAACGAATGCAGCCGTTGTCGTGCTTGGTTTTACCCCGGATGATGCCAAAGCGTACGGAAGACTTAAGGTTGGTTCTGACGGTAATCTTGAGGCGATCATTGAATTTAAAGACGCGAGCGAGGATGAACGGGCGATTACGCTTTGTAATAGCGGTATTATGCTGCTCGACGGCGTTAAGATGTTTGAACTGCTTGATGCACTTGATAATAAAAATGCCGCGAAAGAATATTATTTGACGGATGTGGTGGCAATTGCCGGTCAAAAGAAACTTGGCTGCGTCGTGGTTGAGGCAGATGAATATGAGGTCATGGGAATTAACAGCCGTTCGGAACTTGCCGAGGCGGAAGCGGTTTTTCAAAATAACAGACGGAAGTACTTTATGGACGAGGGCGTCACGCTTAATGATCCATCAAGTGTATATTTCAGCCATGATACAATAATTGGCCGTGATGTGACCATCGCGCCGAATGTGGTATTTGGCCCGGGAACCGAAATTGCCGATAACGTTACGATCAATGCATTTTGTCATATTGAAGGGGCGAAGATTGGCAATGGGGCATCAGTTGGCCCGTTTGCACGGTTACGTCCAGCAGCAGAGCTTGGACGCGGTGTTAAAGTCGGTAACTTTGTTGAAATTAAAAAATCAAAAATTGAAGACGGGGCAAAAATAAGCCATTTAAGTTATATTGGTGATGCGCGTATTGGCAAGAATGTCAATATCGGCGCGGGGACTATTACTTGCAATTATGACGGTTATTTTAAATATCCTACAGATATCGGAGAAGGGGCCTTTATTGGTTCAAATACGGCGCTGGTGGCGCCAGTGAAAATTGGTGCCGGTGCTATTATTGGTGCGGGAAGCGTCATTACGTCAGATGTAAACGCTGATGCGCTCGCCGTTGCACGCGGAAAAATGAAAGAATTTGGTGGTTGGGCCGCTAAATTTAGAACTAACAGTCAAAATAAAAAAAATAAACAGGGTTAGAAAATATGTGCGGAATTATTGGTATTATAAGTGAACATGATGTAGCAGGCCGGATTGTTGATGGCCTTCGCCGTTTGGAATATCGCGGATATGACAGCGCCGGTGTTGCGACCATTTATAATGGTGAAAATATCGGACGTCGCCGTGCCAAAGGGTAGCTGATTAATCTTGAAAAAGAAATAGCTGAAATTCCGCTTCCGGGTTTGCTCGGCATTGGACACACGCGCTGGGCGACCCACGGTGAGCCAACAATGGAAAATGCCCATCCGCATGCTTCAGAAAAAGTAGCGGTTGTTCATAACGGGATTATTGAAAATTTCCGCGACTTACGCGAAAGATTAAGCGCCAAGGGTCACGAATTTAACACAGAAACCGATACGGAAACCATTGTTCATCTAATCACTGATTTTATTGATCAGGGCTTATCGGCAAGTGATGCAGCAAAGGCGGCGTTGGCGGAATTAGAAGGGGCATTTGCCCTGGCGATTATTTTTGACGGTGAAGATAACTTAATGATCGGTGCGCGGCGCGGTAGCCCGCTCGTGCTTGGTTACGGAACCGATGAAAATGACGGAACAGAAATGTATTTGGGGTCAGATGCCATCGCGCTTTCGCATTTGACCAATAAGATTTCCTACCTTGAAGAAGGTGACCGGGTCGTTATTACCCGAAGCAGCGCACAGGTATTTGATGAAAATGGTGAGGAAGTAAGCCGTGAAATCCACACCGTGGACGTGGGTAGCGGCGCCATCGATAAAGGCAATTACAATCATTTCATGATGAAAGAAATTTACGAGCAGCCAACAGTGGTTGGTCAAACGCTTGGCACATTGATAGACCCGCTTCATGGCCGGGTTAAATTGCCGGACATGCCGTTTGATATGGCGAGCATTGACCGAGTGACGATTATTGCTTGCGGCACAAGTTATTATGCCGCCATGGTGGCAAAATATTGGTTGGAGCGCATTGGCCGTATCAATGTTGATATTGATATTGCCTCAGAATATCGTTACCGCGAGCCGGTAATGCCGAAAGGCGGATTATCAATATTTATATCACAAAGCGGCGAAACGGCGGATACGCTTGCGGCGCTTAGATATGCCAAATCACAAGGGCAGCATATTTTATCAATATTAAACGTGGCACAAAGTTCCATGGAACGGGAAAGCGATGTGGTTCTGCATACGCATGCCGGACCGGAAGTGGGTGTTGCGTCGACCAAGGCGTTTACTTGTCAGCTTTCAGTGCTTGCCTGTTTTTCCATTGCCCATGCAAGGGCAAGGGGAACCATTGACGACGCCGAGGAAGCGCGTTTATGCGTGGCGCTTAGCGAAGTTCCAGCGAGAATGGCCGAAGTGCTTAACCATGATCAGGCTATTAAGGATATGGCACAGGAAGTGGCGAAAGCGCAGGATGTGATTTATCTCGGTCGTGGCCTTGAATATCCTATTGCCATGGAAGGTGCGCTTAAACTTAAGGAAATATCCTATATCCATGCCGAGGGTTACGCCGCCGGTGAAATGAAGCATGGTCCCATTGCTCTTATTGATAAAAATGTGCCAATTATTGTTATTGCCCCGAGCGGGCGGCTATATGAAAAAACCGTGTCAAACATGCAGGAAGTTATTGCCCGCAAAGGCCAAGTTTACTTTTTCACGGATATTAAAGGCGCAAAAGTGGACGGCGAGGCGGCGATTGCCACCATTGCCCTGCCAATGTTAGATGAGTTCGTAACGCCACTGCTTCACGCGATCCCCGTGC
>JAESUD010000352.1 GCA_016763335.1 Emcibacteraceae bacterium
CAAGGCGGGTGATACCGTCATTGTCTTTACTTGTGCCGATATGATTAAGAAAGTAGAAGAGTGGTTTTCTGTTCGTCTAGAATATTTTTAATGGATCGCCTTTAAGCCAGTTGCAACAATTTTGAGCCTAAAATGATTACAAAAGTCGGTCATATCATTGGATATCTTCTCATCTTTTTGGGGATAAGCGAACTTGTCCCGACATTTGTGGCTTTAGCATTTGATGAAGAGCAGATGATTTTACCATTTTTTGTTTGTTCTATGCTTACGATTTTTATTGGACTGGGTTTTTATTTTGCTTTTCCAGATCAGCCGGAAAAACCGAACAGATATGATATTATCTTATTTCTCGTTCTTGTATGGTTTATAATACCTGTATTTGCATCAATGCCATTTATGGTTTCAGGTATACTTACCAAATTTACCGATGCTTATTTTGAGGCCGCCTCTGCATTTACAACGTCAGGGGCAACCATGTTGGCTAACTCGGCGTTAGCCCCAAAGACAATTTTGTTTTGGCGAACATTATTGCAGTGGCAAGGGGGGATATTTATATTTGTATTAGCCGTATCGATAATTCCTTTAAGTGCCATCGGTGGGGCAGAACTATTTAGAAGTGCGCTTCCACACGGCGAGAGAGAGGGGTTTTTGTCGCGGATAACATCTGCTTTTAAACCGTTATCGATGATTTATATCAGTCTGACATTATTATGCACGGTGTTGCTTGATATTAGCGGAATGAGTTTTTTTGATGCAATGTCAACGGCGATGGCAACTTTATCGAGCGGTGGATTTACCAATCACGGGAATTTCGGAGTTAATAGTTTTGGTAATTTAACTGAATTGATATTGATTCCCTTTATGGTTATTGCAGCGACGAATTTAACATTTCACTGGTCGTTTGCCACAAGTGGAAAATTGCGTGTTTACAAAAAGGACCGGGAATTAAAGCATTTCTTTACGATTACTATAATTGCATCGCTTATCATTTTTATAACTTTGTTAAACGCAGAAAATGCAGCAAATACCTCATTGTTTAAAAAGTTAGGTGTCTCTGTTTTTACAGCAGTTTCTGCCTTAAGCACTACGGGATTTTTGCCGGATGGGGCTAATTCCATGTCATTGGCGGCAGTGATCGTATGCATTATGTTATTATTTGTCGGTGGGGCAATGGGGTCTAGCGCTGGCGGTTTTAAAATAATTCGTTTAAAAGTTCTTTTCAGACAGGCTGACAGTGAAATTAGCCGACTTGCTCATCCGCACGGAATTGTTCCCATGCGTATTAATGAAATTAGCGTTACAAGTTCAATTCTTATGAGCATATGGACATTATTATTTTTATATTTATCGTCAATCGCGTTATTTTCAATTGCTTATGGTATTCTCGGTTATGATTTGGGGGTTGGTATTGGCATAACTGTGGCCAATTTATTTAGTGCTGGTTCTATGACTGGGTTAATTGCTCAGGATTTTCTGGGATATGCCGGTATGAGCTATCCTGCAAAATGGGTAACATCCGTGATAATGATTCTCGGTAGGCTCGAAATTATCGCTTTATTGATATTTTTATCACCTTCTTTTAGAAAGTATTAATTTATTAACAAAATATTAACAATACAAACGCATGGTGTAATCTTCTATGTTTAAAAAGAGACCATGATGTGGTACACTGCTTCTGCAATCAGTTCAGTAGTAATCAGGTTCATACTGTTTTAAGGCTATAATAATAAAAGTGGAATAATAAAATGTCTGAAAAAATGCACAACTTACAAGACGCCTTTCTCAATCATGTTCGTAAAAACAAAACGCCGATAACGGTTTTTCTCGTCAACGGGGTAAAATTACAAGGTATTATCACTTGGTTTGATAATTTTTGTATTCTGCTTCGCCGCGATTCCAACGTTCAGCTTGTTTATAAACATGCAATTTCAACGATAATGCCAGGTGGCACTATAAACTTATTTGATGCAGATGAAGATGAGAATGACCAAGAGGAGTAATTACACTCTCTCATGACTGATCATGAAGTAAAAAATTCTCTAGAGTTTCGTAAAAAAACATTCGACAGTGTATGGAATGACCAGAATGATGACAAAGATCATGATGGTCATACTTCTGGTGCTAGAACGCTTGTGTTTCATCCGAAATTGTCTCGCAACAATCGGAATTCGGATAATCTTAGAACATCTGAAGAGTGCCTTAGCGAGGGCGTGTCGCTTTGCGCTGCGCTTGAACTAGATATTGTCGTTGCAGAAATTATTTCCCTCAAGAAAATTAACCCAGCCACATACCTTGGTAAAGGTAAGCTGGAAGATATGTCAGCTAATATTCAGGCGCACGATATTGAACTGGTTGTTGCGAACTGCGAACTTAGTCCCGGCCAACAAAGAAACCTTGAACGTGAGTTAAATGTTAAAGTCATTGACCGTACGGGGTTAATCCTCGAAATATTTGGTGAACGGGCACAAACCAAAGAAGGTGTCATGCAGGTGGAACTGGCGCATCTTAGTTACCAGAAAAGCCGTTTGGTCCGTTCATGGACCCATCTTGAAAGACAGCGCGGTGGGGTTGGTTTTATGGGGGGTCCGGGTGAGAGCCAAATTGAAAGTGACCGCCGTCAGATTGACGAACGGATCGGCAAGATTAAAAAACAACTGGCATCGGTCAGCAGAACCCGTGAACTTCACCGTGACAACCGCCGTAAGGTGCCATTTCCAATAATCGCGATGGTGGGATATACCAATGCAGGTAAATCAACATTGTTTAATTACCTGGCAAAAGCAAATGTGATGGCAGAAGACTTGTTATTTGCCACACTTGATCCGACCATGCGCAATGTTGATATGCCAAACGGTAAAAAAGCAATATTTTCTGATACCGTTGGTTTTATATCCGACCTTCCAACCCATTTGGTGGCTGCATTTCGTGCCACACTTGAAGAAGTGACCGAAGCCAATATTATTCTGCATATTCGCGACATTTCCCATCCGGAAACGGAAGCACAGAAACAAGATGTCGAAGACATATTGAAATCACTTAATATAATGGATGATGACGATACCAAAATATACGAAGTGTGGAATAAAACTGACCTCGTGGACCCTGAACAGCTAGAAATATTGAATAACATAGCAACTCGTCAAGATAATATCGCGATGGTTTCAGCGATAACTGGTGAAGGATGTGATGACCTTCTGGATAAGCTCGATCAAGTGTTGGCCAAGGATAAAAAGACGTACCATTTAACATTTAATCATCAAGATGGCGGGGATATTGCCCTTTTTTATCAGTACGGCGAAGTGCTTGAACGTGTGGACAGCGAGAAAAATACAAAAATTACCGTGCGACTTGATCATGCGGCCATTGGGCAGCTTACTAAAATGGGTAAACTTAATGAAGATTGATCAAATTAACGCCCTGATCAAACAAATTTCTAAAGCGGAAGTCATGCCGAGGTTTCGCAATTTAAAAGAAGACGAAGTCATTTTTAAAGAACCGGGTGAGTTTGTGACTGCCGCTGACCTCGCCGCAGAATATGCCCTAACGAATGGGTTAAGGGAATTATATCCCGATGCGGTCATTACCGGCGAAGAAGAAATATCGCAAAACCCCATGCGGCTTGTGGAACTGCTTTCGGCGCCATGTGGATTTCTTATTGATCCTATTGATGGTACCAACAATTTTATTAAGGGCGATGAACGTTTTGCAATTATGGCTGTTGCTCTTCAGCATGGTGAAGCGGTGGCGAGCTGGATATACCTTCCTGTGCAGGATAAAATGGCCGTGGCGCAAAAGGGTGGTGGTGCTTTAATTAATGGTAAGAAAATAACTGTTAAAGAACCACCTACTGAGCTTAGTGAACTTATAGGGGCCGCGCATATCAACCGTATGCCGGAAGAATTACGGACAGCCGTACGGGAAAATTTAAAAAAAATAAAACTGAACCGTCCAGCTTTTTGCGCGGGTTATGATTATATTGCCCTGACAACTGGCGATATACATTTTTCAACATATTACCGTACGTTGCTCTGGGATCATTTACCCGGAACATTACTTTATACCGAGGCCGGTGGTTACGCACTTGGCCTTGATGAAAAACCTTATACATCACGAAATGATGGTACGGGTCTTCTCTGCGCACCGGATGAGAACATCTGGCGGAAAGTCAAAAAAGCAATTTTTTAGATATACTTGTTTTTCATTCTCAAAGAGTGCTAACGTAATTTTTTAAAAATCAAAATATCCGGGGAGGGATTTATGAATAAATTGTCAGTATTTGCGCTTGCGCTATCGGTGGCGTTACCATTTTATGCGGTAGCACAGGACGTTGAAGAAAATGAAGTAATGTCTAGCGCCACTTTTGAGGGATTGGAAGTTCGTAACATTGGCCCTGCTTATATGTCGGGACGGGTGGCTGATATCGCCGTTGATCAAAATGATCCAAGCATATGGTATGTGGGGATTGCCTCGGGTGGGGTGTGGAAAACTGCTAATGCCGGTACCACATGGAAACCAATTTTCGAAGATCAGGATGTTTATTCTATTGGCGACGTGACAATAGACCCGAGCAACTCGAATGTTATTTGGGTTGGAACCGGTGAAAATAATGCTGGTCGCCATATTGCATTCGGTGATGGTGTTTATAAATCAATAAATGGTGGCAAAACTTGGGAAAATATGGGGTTAGCCAATTCGGAACATATCGGTGATATTATTATTCATCCGGATGATTCAAATACCGTGTGGGTATCGGCGCAAGGGCCGCTTTGGTCAAAAGGTGGGCAACGCGGTGTTTATAAAACCACTGACGGCGGTGAAACATGGAACAATGTGCTTGAAATTGATGAATGGACCGGTGTTGGTTCGCTCGCGATTGATCCGAGCAATCCTGATAAGCTTTATGCGGCCGCATGGCAACGTCAGCGCAGCATTGCCGCGCTTATGGATACAGGGCCGGGGTCGGCGCTTTATACCTCGGATGATGGCGGTGAAACATGGACAGAAATGACTGAAGGATTACCCGAAGGCAATATGGGTAAAATCGGCATCACCGTATCACCAATTGACCCGAATGTGGTTTATGCGGTTATAGAACTGGA
>JAESUD010000353.1 GCA_016763335.1 Emcibacteraceae bacterium
ATGGTCGGGTGCCAAAATGCCAGATGAAGCGGTCAAAATACTTTATGACTCAAACTGTAATATTGGTTCCACATACGGCACCACAGAAAGCAGTGCCTCAGTAACATTTGCCACTAAGGATAGCACGTCACTGGAAATTATGACAAACACCATCGGTAAAGCTGTGCCAGATGGTGACGTTAGAATTGCCAATGAAGAAAAGATTTGCGCGGTCGGTGAAACAGGCGAAATTCAGATTAGACAAGAATATTCCCTTTCAGGTTATTTAAATAACCCTGAGGCAACAAAAGCTGCCTTTACAAAGGATGGGTGGTACCGCACGGGTGATCTTGGAAATATCCGACAAGATGGTAATATCGAATTTACCAGTCGCATGAGCGAGATGTTTGTTTCCGGCGGATATAATGTTTATCCGCTTGAGGTTGAACAGGCACTAGAAGCGCATGAAGCGGTCGCAATTTGCGCGGTGATTGATGTGGCTGATGATGTTTACGGTGAAGTTGGTTGGGCTTATATAATAGAAAAACCGGGAAGTGATCTAACCCCAGACACTATTAAGGAATTTGCCTATAGCCAAATGGCAAATTTTAAAGTGCCGCGTAAGTTTATTATAAGTGCGCAACTACCAATGCTACCCATTGGTAAAATCGACAAAGTGAATTTAAAGAAAATGGCTCAAACGGAGATGATGTCATAATGTATAAAATTGATGTGGGTGAGGGCGTAAAGAAGCTGATTAATGAAGTGGTTGGTTTTAAAAAGAACAATGATCAAGACGGTATCGTAAAGTGTTTGCAGGAAATGACTGAAAATCCTGAGGCGGTTATTTCATCATTACCCGATTTTGACTGTGATGAAGTGCTGCTTTATGTTGATGATTATGTCACCGTTTATTATATCGCCACCAGTTCGAAAATATTATATCCGCCCCATGAGCACGGTATGATTGCCGTATCGGCCCTTTATAAAGGAACGGAAACCCATGTTTTTTATAACCGTGATGGTGAAAATGTGGTTGAGCGAAACCGGGTTACATTTGAAGCCCCGGCTGTGGTTGATTTAACTATTGAAACTGTCCATGCTATTTGCACATATGACGATGAACCTAATCAGGGTTTGCATTTTTACCTAGGTGATCTTGAAGGACAGAAGCGTACCCTTTGGGATAGCGATGGTAAGAACCCACAGCAATATATTCACGAAAAATATCTAAGTTTATCAAGGCCTTTCAATTAAAAACTAAACAATTAGTATTTAACTCTTGACTTGCACCCTTAAATCCTAAACAATTAGTAATTAGATTTAAAGGAATGTATTTTCATGGCCAGACAACCATCACAAAAGTTAACCGATGCAGAAAACCGGATTATGGAAATTTTGTGGAAAAAAGGTGAAGCAAGTGTTCATGATGTTATGGACGCATCACCGAGTGAGAATAAACTGGCCTATACAACGGTTCAGACATTTCTGGGAATAATGAAAGACAAGGGATTTGTTGAAACCAGAAAAGAAGGTCGTGCCTTTTTATATCGTCCTTTAATTAGTCGCGGCGAAGCGCGCACACAGGCACTTAAACATTTAATTAGCAGTGCGTTTGGTGGATCACCCACGGCGCTTGCGCAACATTTACTAAAAGACAGTGACATTGACGCGGATGAAATTTCGGTTTTAGAACAGGCTATTGAAACCGCAATCGCACGGAAGGAAAGAGGCAATGATTAATCCAGACGTAAGCTTGCTCGCAGGACATAATATTTGGCAAAGCATTATTATTTTTGTCGTTGTTTTTATCATTCTGAAAGTCATAAAGGACACGAGTGCGGAAGAAAAGTCTTGGAGTTGGACAGCGACATTATTTGCCCTTGCATTGCTGCCGATGGCAGCCTTTCTACCGGGGGAAGGGTTTAAATGGCAAAATGAAGTGCCGGGATATCAATTTGAAGAAGTCAATTCATCTATGGCATCAGTCGTTGCAAGTCAGCAACTATCTAATAAAGATAAATCGGAAATGATTGTTAATAGCAACGCAGACATAATTACAAAAGATACACTCGTTAATATCCTGCTTGTGGGGTGGTTAATGGGAACTTTGTTTGCTTTATGCAGGTTGATTATCGCCGGATATAATGCCGCGGCTTTAAGAAAAACAGCCTATCCATTTGTAAATGATCAGGAAGCGTGGCCTGAGAATGTTGAGGTGGCCATATGTGATGAAATAAATGGCCCGATAGTAGTTGGCATTTTCAAACCATTGATATTAATACCGCGTAATTTTGCCTGTGAAATGCCGCCTGAAGAATTAAAACCGCTGCTATTTCATGAGCTTGCCCATATCAAACGGCATGACAATATATTACATCTTTTTGAACGTATCATTCTCAGCATTTATTGGTGGAATCCGGTTATGCATTTCATTGTCACACGAATTTCGGAAGAACGTGAACTGGCCTGTGATGACCGTGCCATAAAAAGTTGCGGCGATCAGCTTATATACGCGAAATCATTATTAAAAGGTGCTCGTCAATTGGTGGGTGAAAAAAAACAAATCCTCGGGCTTGCGGTTTTAAGGCGGGAAAGCGCGCTTGGTAAAAGGATTAAGAGATTAACCGGAACAACATCACTTGAAGGATTTAACATTATGCGTCTTATAAAAAATCTATCTATTCTATCTATGAGCATTTTACTTCTAGGTCTGATTACACCGCGATTTGCAATAGGGCAGGTCAATGCTGATGACGTCGAAATTGAGCTAGAAAGTGAATATATGCTTTCTGAACAAGAGCTGGAAAACATTATCGATGAAGCCATGTCGGAAATACCGACGGAAGAAGAGCTGGCAAAAATTATCGAAAAATCTATGGCAGAAATGCCAACGGAAGCAGAACTTGCCATTATTATTAAAGAAGCCACAGAGGGTCTACCTAGCGAAGAGGAGCTCGCGAGAATTATTGAAGAGGCTATAGCAGAAATGCCAACGGAAGAAGAAATTGCTCTTATTATTAAGGAAGCTAAGGCCGAAATGCCGTCAAAGGAAGAGCTTGAGCTTATAATTAAAGAGGCATTGGCCGCAATGCCAACTAAAGAAGAACTAAAAGAAATGCAGAAGGAAGCCATAAAAAGTATGAAAAAGGCTTTAGCTGATGAAGACGTGGGGTAAAATGAGACAGGCCATTTGTGAAGGAATGGAGAAATTATGATAATAAGGTCATTCACCTGCATAACTTTTTTCAGATGTGGTCGATGACATGGGACATCAATCATAAAAATTAATTTCCTTTGGCACTGGACGAATACCCTTAAAACCGTTTAAAAAGGTTTTGTAGAATTTTTAAGTTGGAGACGGACTATGAGCGGTGAACTGGTAACGATTTTTGGGGGTTCCGGATTTATTGGCAAAACACTGGTGCAACACTTGACGAAGGTGGGCTACCGTGTTCGGGTGGCAGTGCGCCGTCCTAATAACGCGCTATATGTTAAACCGCTTGGTGATCTTGGCCAAGTTCATATAACCCAAGCAAATATCCGTAACAGGTTATCCGTTGAAGCGGCGATTAGAGATAGCGATTATGTGATTAATCTGGTTGGTATTTCTTATGAAAGCGGGGCACAAAGCTTCGATAAAATTCACAATGTTGGTGCTGGTTTAATTGCTGAAGAGGCGGCGATGGCCGGTGTTAAAGGACTTGTACATCTTTCGACAATTGGTGCAGACATCGAAGCGTCATCATATTATGGCCGCTCGAAAGCAGCGGGCGAGGCGGCAGTACTTAAAAATTTCCCGGGCGCAACGATCATTCGCCCGAGCGTGGTTTTTGGGCCGGATGATGGTTTCTTTAACAAATTTGCCGCATTTGCAAAGATGTTTCAAGTTCTGCCAGTTATTTGTGGCGACCGTAAAA
>JAESUD010000354.1 GCA_016763335.1 Emcibacteraceae bacterium
GGATGCTTTTGGTTTGATGGGCAGCGAAAATAATATGATCCAGGCCTATAAACGTCCGGTTAGCTCCATGTCGCCAATTATCGTTTCTAAAGATGGCAAACCATTCCTTGTCACCGGAACCCCAGGGGGATCAAAGATTATAAGTGCTAATATGCAAATGGTCCTTAATGTAATTGAGTATGGAATGAATATTGGTGATGCTTCTGTCGCGCCACGAATTCATCATCAATGGCATCCCGACGAATTAATGATTGAAAGCGGCATAAGCCCTGACACCGTTACTTTACTGCGCCAAAAAGGACACAAAATCAGCTTCACCAAGTCCAGTGCGAGCATGGGAAGCTTACAAACTGTTATGCGGAAAGACGGCTTATTTTATGGTTATTCAGACCCAAGGCGCCCCGGAGCCAAAGCTGTCGGCGTCCAATAAAGTATTTGCAACCAATAAAATATATCAAATAAAGGCTAAGAGGTTAGAACTCTTTGGCCTTTATTTGATTTCAATTCGGTATTATCAGAAATTTTATACATGGAACGCTCCTGTTAATTAATGAATTAACAAATTATATCCATTATTATAAATAATTTAACATTTCCATTCTATCATAATATTTTTCGCCAACTATTATGAAGGACCGCAGGAATGGCACAAGCCACAATACAGCCATGGAAAATGTCATCTGGTTATTTAAGTTCCTCACTTTACGATAACACTCTCATATTTGGAGTGTTATTTCTAGCGTTGGCGAGCGGTTTCATCGTGCTGACAAACCCTGAGATGTTTTTGCCTGTTTTATTTGCTGACCTATGGTTTCTAGGATATCATCATGTACTTTCTACTTTCACAAAACTTGCTGGTACGAAACAAGATAGAATAGACAATAAATTCCTTATTTTCGTTCTCCCGTTTATCGTTTTGGCGTCCGTATCATTAATACATTATAGTATTGGCAGTTGGGCTATCGTCACAATTTATTTCTTTTGGCAATGGTATCATTATACACGTCAGGCATATGGCATATCCACGTTTTACAGGCGCAAATCAGGCATTACACATTCGATTACCCCTGTGCATCTTGATCATGCTGCTCTCTGGTCTATGCCCATATGGGGAATAGTTTATAGATGCTCGCAAGGGTGGGAACTTTTTATATTCCAACCTTTTTGGACACCTAACATTCCTTCATGGGTAAATACACTCGTTGGTATAGTCGCCTGTGGTGTTTTGGCACTTTGGTTCGTAACAAAATTAGTTGACTGGTCAAAAGGAAACCTTGCCTATGCTCCTTTCTTTTTTGTCATTAGCCACCACTTCACATTTTTTGTCGGGTATATTCTTATACAAGATATAACAATAGGCTGGCTTGTCGCTAATGTATGGCATAATGCTCAATATATTCTTTTTGTATGGCTGTTTAATCAAATGCGTTTCCAAAGTTCCGATACAAAAAAACAGTCTCCAATTTTACATTGGTTATGTCAGAGAAACCCCTTTAGAACGCTTGCCTATTTTGCATTTTTTCTCATCTTGACCACTCTAGTTTATAATGGACTAAGTTCTGGCATTAAAATGATATCGGGCGCTGATACTGTTAAAATAACGGCTCTTATGATTGTTGTTTTTCAAACAATAAACTTTCACCATTATATCGTAGATAGCCTTATTTGGAAGGCACGCAAGAAATCTCATCAAAAAATATTAAAGATTAATGAGGCGTAAAATCTTGCATAAAGAAAAAACTCTTCATTATGGTTTTTTAGATACATTACGTGCTCTCGCAATTGTCCTCGTTCTTTTAAGACATACAATTAGGCCATTTATGCCTGATTTTGCTCCTGATGCAATTGTTGATGATGCAATTTGGATTCCTTTAAAAAACTTCTTTATAAATGGTTGGGTTGGTGTAGATTTATTTTTCTTACTATCAGGTTTTTTAATTACTCAACCTTTCTTAAAACAAACTCAAATTACTGTAAAAAAATTCTATTTGAAAAGAGCGTTAAGGATATTTCCCGCTTATTTCACAGTTTTATTTTTAATTATAATTGGTGCTTTCCCAGGTTATACAATGCCAGCAGAAAATTCTGCAACCGCTATTATTTATCATGTCTTTTTTATGCAAGATTATACTGGCCCCTCAATAAATACTGTTTTTTGGTCTCTTGGTGTCGAAGTTAAATTTTATTTATTAGCGCCCTTAATTTTAATTCCAATTTGGAAATTCATCCAGTCTCAACAATGGAGCAAGGCATATATATCAATTTTAGGGGTTATTATTCTTATTCCGACTTTAAGATATTTCATTTATACGGCACATAGTGGCGTTGAAGATTATAATGAGTTTTTTAGTCTACTAAGAAGTCCTTTTCATAATTGTATCGACGGGCTATTTTTTGGCGTATTATTGGCTGTAATGGTCAAACAACTAACTCCATATTTTTTAAAAAAGACCTCAAAAAATATAATGTACGCCAAAAGAATATTAATAGGCCTTACCTTCATTCTATTAAGCCTTTTAGTGTCTCATGATTTTATGGAAGAAATCACTCTTTATGATGCAGTTTTTCAGCCAATGGTACTTTCTGTGCTGTTTCTTGGCATTACTATTTCTGGCTTATTTTACTTTAAATCCAGTAAAGAAAGCTGTCTGTCTAAATGGGGTGCTAAGTTATCTTATTCTACTTATCTAGTACATTGGCCACTGATACCATTTTGTCTTGCGATTCCATTTGCACTTGGGATCGGCTCCGCTGGACAAAGCCTAATGGCCGCACTAGTATTTTCTATATCCTTATGGGGGCTTTCAATTTCGTTGGCATACGTCATCTATACTTTCATTGAAAAACCATTTTTAAACCTCAAACCTGTTTTCCGCCAAAGCTTATAAGACTATTATGGCGTTTAATATGATATAAAATTCAATTTTTATTTATTCTTTACACCACAAGAATTCCATACCGCTACCATATTCGGGGGGTTTTGACGCGGGGACTAACCGTTCTGACCAGTAAGCATATCGCCATTGCCGATCTTGGTAACTGGGAACGGCGTAATGGCCGTTTTGTAAGGCACGGTCTAACAGACGTAGGGCAAATGCTTTATCATCATCCGTTTTTGCCACTTGAAGTAGCTTTAGAAAATGATCAACAGCGGGACTATTTATACCAAAGGTATTTCCACCCTCTTTTTCTGGGTTCATTTTAACACTACCCCAAAGACGGACTTGCTCCTGCCCAGGTCTGGGAGAAGGAATATAAAACCGGTATGCGGCATCAAAATCACTTTCTTTGATACGCTTTTCAAAGGCAGAGGAATCTACGATCTGTAATTTACTGCGAACACCTATTTTTTCTAACTGTTGCGCCCACGCCCCGTAAAGTTTTTCTTGGCTATCACTAAAAGCCAGAATGGTGAATTCTAAAAGCTTTCCGCTTGTTTTATGTCTTTGGTATCCTGTTTTAGGATCAATTTCCCACCCTGCTTGTTTTAACATATTGGTTGCGGCAATTAATTGCTCGCGTGCGCCTTCTGATAAATTTACATCATAAGGCGTGAATGCCGTTTTGAGAGAAAGCTCATCAAAATGGTTAGGAAAGGCAGACATTTCAGAACGCTCTCTTGAATTTGGCGGGAAGACCGCTGAGAAGCTTGCATTTTCAAAATAACTCCGCGTACGGGTATAGGCACCATGCATCAAATGTTCGTTAACCCAGTTAAATGGTACAACCATATTTAAGGCCTTACGAACATGAACATCACTAAATAGATCATTTCTCATATTAAAGAAAAAGCCATTCATGCCCATCGGCCACCATGCATCAACACGTAACAAGGCAATCTTGCCTGATTGCACCGTTGGTTTATTTGATGCTTCGCCCCATTGTTGTTCAGTTATTTTATAAAGGTCTATATCACCTTTCATAAAGGCGGTTAAGCGTGTGGTTTCATCAAAAAAATGGTTGTAAATAATCCGGTCAAAGTTTGCTATACCCACACGAACAGGCAATGATTGTGCCCAATAGTCACGGACCCTTTCAAACGTGATTTGTCGTCCGGATTTAATTTCTGCAATCCGGTAAGGGCCGCTTCCAACTGGAATGTCTAATGTTGTTTTGCCAAAATCTCTTTCTTGCCAATAATGCTTTGGAAGTATTGGTATGACGCCGAATTGATAAACCGCTTCCCGGTTGGCTGTTTTAGGGAATTTAACCTGCACCGTATGGGCATCAATTTCCGTTACTTCAGCTTCTTTTAATAATATACGCCAACCCGGGCGAGCTTTGTCACGAAATACGTCTGCGGAAAAGATAACATCATCACTTAGAATAGGTTCGCCGTCATGAAACCGTGCCATTGGATTTATATGAAATATAGCTTCCCGTCCGTCTTTAGATACTTCTATTGATTGGGCAATAAGCGCATAACCAACCTGTTGTTCATCGGGTGATTCAGATAACAGGCTGTCATAAAGCCAATCATATACCCCACTAGCATAACGACCATTCACGATCCATGGATTAAGAGTATCAAAAGTTCCTTTTGCAGAAAGCCTGAGGGTGCCTGCTTTTGGTGCATCAGGATTAGCCGATTGATAATGTTTAAAATTCGCTGGATATTTTGGTGTGGAATATGGTGCATAAGCATGCTTACCCGGCGTATCAACAGCAGCGATGATAGAGACAGGCATATAGAACAAAGCCATAAATACAATAATTCTAGAACCGACTTTTATCATTTTGACATTCCTTTTTTGACTTTATTTTTGCTCGTTCTCTGAATGAAAATCACATTATATTAAAAAGACTTGTATTGCAATTAAGAATCATTATTATCTACGTTAATATTGCTAATGATTCTCAATTGCAATTTAGGGTATAATAAATAACTAATACTAAAAATAATAACAGATGATTAAACCCAATAAAAACAAAGGGTTAATAATCACCAATGAAAGGTTTGTTTATGTCTATGTTTTATACACCACTGGCCACGGTTTCTATATTTGCGCTTATGTCAGCTTCGCCGGCATTGGCTCAGTCAAGCAATGCCGGTACCCAAGAAGCAAATATCAATGCTTCTGCAGCTTCCAGGTCAGCTGATACAACCGGGCTTGTCCGCCTACAACCAGTAACAGCTACTGCAACACGTCAAGACAGAAAGCTTATTGATACAGCCGCCAATGTTTCATCAATAACAGATGACGAATTAGACCGTCGGATGGACAACCTTATTGAAGATGTTTTCCGCTATGAACCAGGCATCGAAGTAACCCGTCAAACATCAGGAGCGGATCCTTTTTCAAGTACGGGCGGCATTCGAATTCGTGGTGTTGGTGGTAACCGAACGCAAATATTAGTGGATGGTAACCGGACCATTGAAAGAATTACAGACTCAACACGTGACATTATCGATTCATCAAATATAAAAGCCGTTGAGATTGTCCGTGGCCCTGCATCGACCGTATGGGGCAGTGATGGATTAGGTGGTATTGTGAATTTCGTCACCAAAGACCCAGAAGATTATCTGCAAGACGGTAATGATTTTGGCGGTAGTGCTAATTTTAATTACGCCACAGTGGATAATGCATTAACTGAATCGCTAGCTGCTGCTTTTAAAGTGTCACCAAAATTGGAAGCATTGTTAGTATATACACGCCGAGATGCTAGTGAAATTGAACTGAGTAACGCCAGAACGGGCGCAGACGCCGTACAAAATTGTACGCGTAACCCTGAAGCAACACAATGTAATGTATTTGATCCACTGGATTCAAAATCAAATAATATCCTTGGTAAATTAGTGTGGAATACATCTGCAAATAATAAAATAAAATTGACGGGTGAATATTTCGTTCGCAATACGGATGTACAACAAAATTCAGTTTTAGGTGCAGACGGTGCGAATTTTATAAATAGTTATGACCGTACTCAAGAAATCAAACGGTGGCGTTTATCAGTCGATCAAGACTGGTCACCAGATGATATGTTTTTTGATACATTAAATTGGCAATTAACTTATTCACCACAAGATGTTAACCGAAATGGTGACCGCCGCCGCACTTTAGCAAGTACAGACGAAGAACAACGCCTTGACGACCAAGAATACGGCGAAACATTTTTAGAAGCCGATATTCAGTTTACATCATCATTCGGTATTGGCAAATCCAATCATTTAGTAACTTATGGTTTTGATGGTGATATCGTAAAATCAGATTTCAACAGGATCGATACTACGCGCAACCTTACCCAAGGGACAGAAACTATAAGACGTGCAGGTGGGTTTAATTTTTCCGATGCAAAAACTATTCGTGCCGATACATATATTCAAGATGAAATTAGCCTGTTTAATGACCGTTTGAAGATAATACCCGGCATACGGTTGGCTCATTATTCAAATGACCCTTCCCCAGATGAAGATTATCAATTGGTACCTGGTGCAGAACCGCAAAAATTAAGCAGTACGACAGTTCAAATGAAGTTAGGTACAATTCTAAAACTAAATGAAACATTGTCATTATACGGACAATATTCAGAAGGCTTTAAAATGCCAACAGGGCAGCAATTATACCAGTCACTTAATAGTTTACCATTTTTTGCACTTGTGCCTAATGCAAACCTTCAACCGGAAAGTGTTGATAATTTTGAAATAGGTTTACGCGGTGATTTAGGCGACAGGGGATACTTCTCTGTTAATGGATTTTATGCAGATTACAGTGATTTCATTTTGAATTTTGTTGAAGTTGATCCTGTTGCATATGGTCTTTCTGAAGGTGATTATGCCTTAACATATGATAATGTTGATGAATTGAAAGTTTATGGAATTGAAGCTTCCACAGGATTTTACATAAACGATAACTTCTCAACGCGTGTCTCGCTTTCTTACCAAGAAGGTAAATTAAAAGAAGATAATATAGAAAGAGAATATAACGGAGCACTGCCATTAAAAGCAATTGCCGGATTACGTTATAACAATAAAGACTTAGGGTTAGATGTAGAATTTATCGGAACTATGCAAGCCGCAAGCGTCAATGTGGAAGATCCTGGGTTTGACTATACACCGTCCGGATTTACCGTATTTGATTTAATTGGTAGTTGGGAAGTGAGCAATGGACTGTTCTTAAGAGCCAGTGTTTTGAATATTTTAAACACGCGTTATTTTCCTGGTGAGACAAAAGGGCATACTATCAACGGCTCAGACGCTGTTAAAAGGGTCGCCCCTATTGAGCTTCAAACTGCGCCCGGGCGCAATTTCAAGCTAGGTCTTTCATATAATTTCTAATGCAATCGACGAGGAAGCAGGCAGGGTCATCTGGCCCTGCCTGTTTTAAGGAAAAAACCATATAATGATACCTTACATTATCCGGCGCCTTTTATTAATTTTACCCACTTTATTAGGGATAATGTTGATAAACTTCGTGGTGTTACAATTTGCACCTGGTGGCCCAATAGAACAAATTTTAGCAGAATTAAAAGGGACAAATATAAGTGTTTCCCAAAGAGTGGGGGGCTCAGGTGATTTCAGTGACCCCACGGGTGAAGACATGCTTTATAGAGGTGCTGAAAATCTTGATCCTGAATTTATCGCTGAACTTGAAATTCAGTTTGGTTTTGATAAACCGCCGCAGGAACGTTTTTTACTTATGGTCGGTAATTATCTAACCTTTGATTTTGGGCAAAGTTATTTCCGTGACCGTAAAGTTATCGACATGATCGCCGATAAACTACCTGTTTCCATTACTCTTGGATTTTGGACAACAATAATCATTTATTTAATTTCAATTCCGCTTGGAATACGCAAGGCCATTAAAGATGGCTCAAAATTTGATTTTTGGACCAGTAGCATAATTTTTATTGGTTATGCCATACCAAGCTTTGTTCTTAGCATTGTGATGATTGTTTTATTTGCGGGAGATTCTTTTTGGAATATTTTCCCACTAAGAGGGCTTGTCAGTGACGATTGGCAAAACATGAGCTGGTACCAGCAAATACTGGATTACTTATGGCATATTGCTGTGCCGATATTTGCGCTCGTGTCTGGTGGTTTTGCATGGCTTACCATGTTGACGAAGAATAGTTTCATTGATCAATTAAGCCAGCATTATGTTTTAACCGCACGCGCCAAGGGCCTAAGCGAAAAACGTGTCATATACGGACATGTTTTTAGAAATGCGATGCTCATCGTTATTTCAGGTATGCCAAGCGCTTTAATAGGCATTCTTTTTACAGGCGTTTTAATGATTGAGCTTATTTTTTCGCTCGATGGCCTTGGACTTATGGGGTTTGAAGCGGCTGTTAGTAGGGATTATCCTGTCGTATTTGCAACACTGTATATATCGTCATTGATCGGGCTTTCTTTGCGCCTTATATCGGATATTATTTACACATTTGTTGATCCACGCATTCATTTTGGATCGTATAATGCGTGAAATATCAAATGATAACGCCGTCAAACCCTCAAACAGTTTTGGACGATTGAGCCTGACGCCTTTAAATCGGCGTCGCTTGGAAAATTTTAAAGCAAATAAACGCGCTTTATATTCTTTCTGGATATTTTTTATATTGTTCATGATAAGTATAATGTCTAATTTTATAGCCAACGATAAACCTTTAATCATATCATATGAAAATGATGTATTATTCCCGATATTCAAAGCATACCCGGAAACAAGGTTCGGCGGCATTTTTGAAACGGAAGCCGATTATAAAGACCCGTTTGTAAAAAATCTTATTGATGAAAAAGGTTGGATGATCTGGCCCTTAATTTCTTTCTCATACGATACCATTAATATTCAAGGCGATTACCGTCACCCCGCACCGCCATCATATGAAAATTGGTTAGGAACGGATGATCAAGGCAGAGATGTCGTTGCACGCATGGTATATGGTTTTCGAATTTCTGTTCTATTCGGGTTAGCGCTGACAATAAGTTCGGTCATTTTTGGTGTAACTGCGGGGGCAGTTCAAGGATATTTCGGTGGATTTGTTGACCTTTCACTTCAAAGGTTTGTTGAGGTTTGGGAAAATTTACCGCAATTTTACCTGCTGATTATTATGTCGAGCTTCATTGTTCCGGGTATTTTCACAATTTTTTTCATCTTGGCTTTATTTAGCTGGATACAATTAACGCCAATTGTCAGGGCGGAATTCTTTCGTGCTCGTAATCTCGATTATGTGCGCGCAGCAACGGCGCTTGGTGTTTCGCATGTTGTTGTGATGTACCGCCATCTTTTGCCAAATGCAATGGTTGCTACGCTGACTATGCTACCTTTCTTATTAACAGGCAGTATTGTTTCGCTCACAAGTCTTGATTTTTTAGGGTTTGGGCTTCCCCCGGGTGAGCCATCCCTTGGTGAACTCCTTCAGCAAGGGCGAAATAACCTAGGGGCACCTTGGTTAGGTATTACGGCAATTATGACATTAGGAACGATGCTTACACTTCTTACATTTGTTGGTGAAGGTATTCGCGACGCCATGGACCCTAGAAAGTCTATTAGTCCTCAAAATCAAAGTATAAAGGGGGCGCAGAAATGAAGACCACCGCGATAGAAGCACCGCTGCTTAGTGTTAATGATCTTGCCGTATCGTTTTGCGTATCAGGCGATGTGGCGATACCCGCCGTTGACGGCGTCAGCTTTTCAATAAAGAAAAATGAAACTGTTGCACTTGTTGGCGAGTCCGGTTCGGGTAAAACGGTAACGGCTTTGTCTATTTTACGACTGTTGCCTTATCCATCAGCGTTCCACCCAAAGGGAACCATTGACTTTGCCGGGCATGATATTCTTTCAATGTCAGAGCAAAAATTAAAAACTGTTCGCGGCAATGCGATTTCAATGATTTTTCAAGAACCGTCAAAAAGTCTTAACCCGCTGATGACCGTAGAAAAGCAAATTTCCGAAACCCTTTTGTTAAGAGAGAAAGCACCTGCGAAGGTAATACGCGAAAGAGTATTAGAGTTGTTGGACCTCGTGAAGCTTGCGCATGCGCCCAAGCGTTTGGGGGCTTATCCCCATGAACTTTCCGGAGGAGAACGCCAAAGAATAATGATCGCCATGGCGCTTGCCCATAATCCAAAAATATTAATTGCTGATGAGCCAACAACGGCTCTTGACGTGACAACAGAGGCACAAATATTAACGCTGCTGCAAGATATTCAGAAGAAGCTCGGCATGGCGCTTTTGCTGATCACCCATGACCTTGCCATTACGCGGAAGATGGCCGACCGGGTTTGTGTTATGAAAGCCGGAAAGATTGTTGAACAAGGTAAAACCGAGCAAATTTTTGACCATCCGAAACATCCCTATACCAAGATGTTAATAACATCGGAACCTGAGGGAATGCCGCCAAAAATTAAACATAATGCCAAAGAAATTATTTCAACACGAAATATGAAGGTCCATTTTCCAATAAAATCGGGGATATTTAGAAGGACAACCGGTCATATTAAGGCTGTGGACGGTGTTGATGTTTTAATTAAACAAGGCCAGACAGTTGGCGTTGTTGGGGAATCCGGCTCGGGAAAAACGACTTTGGCCTTGGCCTTGTTACGCTTGCTTAAAAGTGATGGTGATATTGTTCTTGATA
>JAESUD010000355.1 GCA_016763335.1 Emcibacteraceae bacterium
CCCCACACCAAAGAAGAAGCCAATAGCCACTCTGCCCACCGCAGGTGCAAAACAAAAAAGCGCCCGAAGGCGCTTTTTAAATAGGTTTGGGAAGGGGCTACATCATGCCACCCATACCACCCATACCACCCATGCCGCCCATACCGCCCATATCAGGCATTGCAGGCGCGCCGGAATCGCTAGGCACTTCAGCGACCATTGCTTCAGTAGTAATAAGCAGACCGGCAACTGATGCCGCATCTTCAAGCGCTGTACGCACCACCTTAGTCGGGTCAATAATACCGGCAGCAATCATATCTTTAAACTCTTCGCCTTGGGCATCATAACCGAATGACGGGTCGTTTTGCTCGTTCATTTTACCAGCAATAACCGCACCGTCTTTACCAGCATTCTCGGCAATTTGACGAACCGGTGCTTCAAGTGCGCGGCGAACAATCCCGATACCAACTGTTTGGTCATCATTCTCGCCAGTAGCACCGTCAAGTACGCGTGTTGCGTATAAAAGCGCAGCACCACCACCAGGGACAACGCCCTCTTCAACGGCAGCACGTGTTGAATGAAGCGCATCATCAACGCGATCTTTACGTTCTTTCACTTCAACCTCAGTTGCACCACCAACTTTAATAACGGCAACACCGCCAGAAAGTTTAGCAAGACGTTCTTGAAGTTTCTCACGGTCATAATCAGATGAAGTTGCTTCTGCCTGTGTGCGAATTTGCGCGCAGCGTGCTTCGATATCAGCTTTAACACCAGCACCGTCAACAACAATCGTATCTTCTTTAGTGATGTTTACGTTTTTCGCAGTACCAAGCATATCAAGCGTTACTGTTTCAAGTTTGATACCAAGATCTTCAGAAATAACCTGACCGCCAGTAAGGATGGCAATATCTTCAAGCATTGCTTTACGGCGATCACCAAAACCTGGGGCTTTAATCGCTGCAATTTTAAGACCACCACGAAGCTTGTTAACAACAAGAGCGGCAAGAGCCTCGCCTTCAACGTCTTCTGCAATAATCAAAAGCGGACGACCGCTCTGTGCTGCTGCTTCAAGAAGTGGCAACATTGATTGAAGGTTTGAAAGTTTTGTTTCATGAAGAAGGATGTATGGGTTTTCAAGATCCACAGACATTTTTTCAGCATTTGTGATGAAATATGGTGAAAGATAGCCACGATCGAACTGCATTCCTTCAACGACTTCTAGTTCTGAAGCAAGCCCTTTGGCTTCTTCAACAGTGATCACGCCTTCTTTGCCGACTTTATCCATTGCGTTTGCAATCATGTCGCCAATCTCAGTTTCGCCATTTGCAGAAATAGAACCAACCTGCGCAACTTCTTCACTGGTTGAAATTTCTTTTGATACGGATTTAAGTTGCTCGCTTACTTTAGTAACCGCAAGGTTGATGCCACGACGTAGATCCATCGGGTTCATTCCTGCCGCAACAGATTTAAAACCTTCGCGAACGATAGCTTGCGCAAGCACAGTCGCTGTTGTTGTACCGTCACCGGCAACATCATTTGTGCGTGACGCAACTTCACGAACCATTTGTGCGCCCATATTTTCAAAGACATCTTTAAGTTCGATTTCTTTTGCAACGGATACACCGTCTTTTGTGATGCGCGGAGCACCGAACGATTTTTGCAATAGAACGTTACGACCTTTTGGGCCTAATGTTACTTTTACGGCATTTGCAAGGATATCAACACCGTTCATGATACGTGAACGTGCGTCTGATCCAAATTTTACTTCTTTAGCAGCCATTTTATAATTCCTTAAATTTGCTGATTGGGGCTAATCGTTACTCAACGATGCCTAAAATATCACTTTCTTTCATAATCAATAGCTCTTCGCCATCGATTTTAATTTCCGTGCCGGACCATTTACCGAACAGAACTTTATCGCCTGCTTTAACGTCAAGCGCCGTTACTGTACCGTCTTCGGCTTTATTGCCGGAACCAACAGAGATCACTTCACCTTCGCTTGGTTTTTCTTGTGCCGTATCAGGGATGATGATACCACCCGCTGTTTTTATTTCATTTTCAACGCGACGTACAAGTACGCGGTCATGTAAAGGACGAAATCCCATTATAAGTACCCCTTTTCTGGGTTGTTAATATGTTAGTGTTTTATAATATGTGGTTTGGCACTCATGGTCGTCGAGTGCTAACAACTGTATTGAACAGATAATAGATGATGACGATGAGTTCAAGGGTATCGTCTAAAAAAAATGATTTATTTTAATTTTAAATCACCAGATATATCAAAATTGTCGTAAATCCAACTACAAGTGCATAAGGAAGCTGGGTAATCACATGATCCATATGATCACTACCCGCGCCGATTGATGCAAGCACGGAAGTATCGGAAACTGGTGATGAATGATCACCGAATATACCACCGCCCACGACAGCCGCCAGTGCCTTATAAACAATCGGATCATGGGCGACCCCATCCGTAAAGCCATAAGCAATTGGAAGAACAAATGGAATCATAAGTGCAAATGCCCCCCATGACGTCCCCGTAGAAAATGATATAATCGCCGTGATAAAAAATGTTGATGCCACAAGAAGCTGGGGTGTCATGAAATCAGCACTATATGTCATGATAAATTCAGCAGCCCCAAGCCCCTTTGTTACCGTATTAATACAATAAGCCAGCGCCGTAATAATAACCGCCGACATAACACTTTTAGCACCCGTCACACCAATTTCCGTAAGGTCGTTAAAATCTTTGACATATTTTTTGATATATAATGATATGCCAAGATAAATCACCGCCATAATAAAAGCTTCGGAAATAAGCAGACGGCCAAATACAAAATAACTAACGATCACCGTACCAAAAACAATTATAATCGGCACAGCAAAATCAAAGAATAAATATGTCTTGTCGAATTTTTGCTGAAATATATCACTGCCTTCGTCGCTTACCATGGGAATGGCACCATCGCGCAAGACTTTACCTTCTTCTCTTGCACGCTTTTCCGCTTTTTTCATGAAAGCAAAATCGGGGATAATTTCAAGAGCAATAAGCATCGTGAATATAATCA
>JAESUD010000356.1 GCA_016763335.1 Emcibacteraceae bacterium
CATTTCTTTTGGCTTGTCTCTGAGGACGACCTCCCGAAGCTCGCAAGTAATTTCCGAACTATAAAGAGCCAATCTGGCCCTCATTGCATAGGGGCATCTTCTAAAACTATAAAGGATGGGTAGATTGCCCATTTAACTGATTTCTTCGTTAATTTTTTTAACGGCTGCGGCGGGGCCCTCTGGGTAATCCCAAACGCCGGAACAGATGGCTACAAAATCAGCACCGGCTTTCGCCATTTCAGCAGCATTTTCCGTATTTATTCCGCCGATGGCGACGCAGGGAATTTCAAATACTTCCTGCCACCAGTTTAATATTTTTGGTGATGCCACAGTCGTTGTGATTTTGGTCGTGGTCGGGTAAAACGTGCCAAAGGCAACATAGTCAGCACCCTGTTCGCCGGCTGTCATGGCGAGGTGCTTGCTATCCTTACAGGTTACCCCAATAATTTTATCCGCACCGATTATTTCTCGTGCTTCTTTAATTGGCATGTCTTCTTGACCGATATGGACACCGTCGGCGCCAGTTTTTACGGCAATATCAACGCTATCATTGATGATAAAGGCCACATCCTTTGCGTGGCAAATGGGCATTAAAACCTGCGCTGCTTTAATAATATCCTCGTCAGAACTTTCTTTCATGCGCAGTTGGACGCTTGCCACATCACCGCCGTCTAGTGCGTCTTTAAGGATGATAGAAAACTCATCTAAATTAAAACTGGATGGTGTGATTAAATAAAGGCGTGTATCTGACATTGTTGTAACCCTGTTAGAATTAATATTGAGTATTTTATCAGGCCCTAATCAGGGATCAAGTCATTATCTCGTAAAACCTGACCGGCAAGATATAATGATCCGCAAATCACGACTTTTGAAGGGGTGTTTGTACCTATTTTTGCTAATGCCTGTTCAACGCTTTGGGCGGTTTCTGCTGTAATATTATTTGCCCAGGCAAATTTAACAATATCGATCGCCGGGTGGCTTGCCTCCCCGTCCACATGTACGCCGTAAAGGTATTTGGTTAGCGGCGCGAGTTTTTTTAAATAACGCGCCGTATCTTTATTTTCCATCATGCCGCAAATAAGAATAATTTCCTGATCCTTGAATGTGTCGGCGACAACTATCCCCGCAGCCGGGTTATGCCCGCCGTCGAGCCATAATTCACTTCCCTTTGCCAGTGATTTACCGAAGGGGCTATCGGTAATATTTTGCATACGTGCGGGCCAGTTGGCATTTGTGACGCCCTTTTTGTAACAATCATCAGTAATCTTTAACGTCGTTTGGTGTCTTAAGACGGCAACGGCGAGAGCGGCATTTGAAATTTGATGTGGTCCAGATAAATTCGGTGCCGGCAGATTTAAACTTCCGAAATGGTCGTTATAGTTAAACCCGGAATTTGTTTTATTATAATCCCAATCAGTGATTAGTTTTCCGCCGTTTTTATCCGTAATTTCGTTGATTTTATCAGCAACAGTTCTTTGCTGCTTGGCCGAAAGAAGGGGGGTGTTTTTTTTGGCTATACTAGCTTTTTCCATAGCAATAATGCTTAAATCATTACCTAAAAACTGTTCGTGATCATGGGAAATTGGTGTGATAACGGTGCTGAGAGGTTTATCAACGACATTTGTCGCATCCAGCCGTCCACCGAGGCCAACTTCAAGTATTAAAACATCAGCAGGATTGTCTGCAAATGCTTTGAAGGCTGCTGCTGTGGTAATTTCAAAATATGTAATGGGTTCTTCGGCGTTTATTTTTTCGCAATGTTCGAGAATTTCTTGCAAATATGTTTCTTCAATAATTTTACCGTTTAACCTAATGCGCTCCGCAAATCTAACCAAATGTGGTGAGGTGTATATATGCACCGATAGGCCCGCCGCTTCAAGAATAGACCATAGATAGGCAATGGTTGATCCCTTGCCATTTGTTCCCGCAACATGAATGGTCGGCGGGAGAGAATTTTGAGGATTTTCCAGCTTATTCAGAATATCATTCATACGAATAAGAGATAGATCGATAATTTTTGGATGAAGCGTCAAAAGACGCTCTAGTATTTTATCGCTGACCCTTTTTGACATACCGTTAAATTAGGCTGCTTTATTCATGAGTAAGCCTAGAAGGTGTGTAAGCTTATCCTTGAGGTCTGCGCGGTGGACGATCATATCAAGCATGCCATGATCAAGAAGATATTCACTGCGCTGAAATCCTTCAGGCAGTTCTTCGCGAATGGTGTCTTTGATCACCCGTGGACCAGCAAAGCATATTAACGCATTTGGTTCGGCTATTTGAATATCACCAAGCATTGCGTATGACGCCGTAACGCCGCCGGTTGTCGGGTCGGTTAAGACAACAATATATGGTAGTCCCGCATCACGGAGCCTTTGCACCGCAACAGTACAGCGTGGCATCTGCATAAGCGAAAGAATACCTTCCTGCATTCTTGCTCCGCCTGCGGCTGTGAAGAGTATCAAGGGTGCTTTTTTCTCAATAGCTTGTTCTGAGGCGGCGACAATTCCGTTTCCTACACCAACACCCATCGAGCCACCCATAAAAAGGAAATTTTGTACCGCAACGACCGTATTTACCGTGCCCATTTTACCGTAGGCGACAGCGATTGCATCTTGGAATTCGCTTTTGCCGCGGGCAATTTTCAGACGTTCGGTATATTTTTTCTGATCTTTAAATTTAAGCGGGTCATCGTTGGTTTTAGGCAGTGGAACCAAGCTATATTCGCCATTATTAAACAGATTATTAAATCGTTCGGTAGGGCCGATACGTTCATGATGGTCAGTTTGGACAAATGCTTAGATTTTTCTCAATATCGTTAACATAAAGTAATTGGCCGCAACCTTTACACTTATGCCAGAGGTTATCCGGTGTTTCCGATTTTTGTCCTATAAGACTTTGGATTTTTGGACGGACTAAATTTGTCAACCAGTTCATATCGTTACCTCGTATCTTCTATCTGGCGTGTCTGACGCCATGAGCGAGTTCATTCACAAAGGATAGGACTTTACTCTCTAGTGTGGAATTTGCAACATTTTCTTGACTTATGTTGTTCTTGATAATGTCGACAATTGCCGAACCAACAACCACAGCATCGGCAAATTCAGCAAAACTTGCGGCGTCATCCGGTGTTCTAATGCCAAAACCAACGGCCATGGGAATGTCTGAAATTTTTCTAAAACTTTCAAGTGCGGCTTTGACGGGGGTTAGGTCGGGTTTTGCCGAACCAGTTATCCCGGCAATGGTGACATAATAAAGAAATCCTGAGCCATTTTCTAATATTTTTACCAACCTTTTCTGATCGGTTGTTGGTGTAGCCAGATGAATCATTGCCATATCTGCTGATTTAGCGGGAATGGCAAGCTCGTTGTCTTCTTCAGG
>JAESUD010000357.1 GCA_016763335.1 Emcibacteraceae bacterium
CATTTCAAAATTTACCGCTTGGCGTACCAAAAGTAATTGTATCCACGATGGCATCCGGCAACATTGCCCCTTATGTCGGCACATCGGATATATGTATGATGTATTCAATAACCGATATAAGTGGCCTTAACCCCATATTAGAGCAGGTTTTATCCAATGCAGCCCATGCGCTTTCCGGCATGATTGAACACCATTATACGCCCCAACAATCAGAAAAACCGATAATCGGAATGACCATGTTCGGGGTTACGACACCCTGTATTGAACAGGTTAAATCAGAGCTAGAGCCGGATAACCAATGTCTGGTTTTTCATGCGACGGGTACTGGTGGACAGACACTTGAAAAGCTGGTGGATAATGGCCTGCTGTCCGGCGTTATTGATGTTACGACAACGGAAATTGCCGATCATTTGATGGGCGGCGTATTAAGTGCCGGTGAAGACAGGCTTGGGTCATTCGCCCGTAAAAAAATCGCTTATGTCGGTTCATGCGGGGCCATTGATATGGTCAATTTCGGCGCCCCGTCAACTATATCTGAGAAATACAAAGACCGCCTTTTTTATGAACATAACCCGCAAGTGACCCTCATGAGAACCACGGCGGCAGAAAATGAACAAATGGGTAAATGGATTGGGAATAAACTGAACCAATTTATCGCACCAGCTTATTTCCTTATCCCGCTTAAAGGTTTTTCAGCACTGGACCACGAGGGACAATTATTTCATGATCCAGAGGCAGACCAGGCTTTCATCCATACGCTTGAAGCAACCATTACAAACCCGAATATCACAATTGTAAAATTACCTTATCATATTAACGACAAAGAATTTTCAGCAGCCGTTGCTGAACATTATAATGAACTAAGAAAAGAATAAAAAATGAATAAATTAAGCAGAAAAGAATTAATGGCAGGGTTCAGGGAACAAATCGCCAAGGGTATTCCTATTATTGGCGGCGGTGCCGGAACCGGACTTTCCGCCAAGTGCGAAGAAGCAGGCGGTATCGATCTTATCGTTATTTATAATTCGGGCCGTTACCGCATGGCAGGGCGCGGGTCGCTCGCCGGGCTGCTTTCTTACGGCAATGCCAATGAAATAGTCGTTGATATGGCGAAAGAAGTTTTGCCCGTGGTTAAGGATGTTCCGGTACTTGCCGGGGTAAATGGTACTGATCCATTCCTCGATATGGAACGGTTCATTAAAAAATTGAAAGACATGGGTTTTAGCGGCGTTCAAAATTTCCCGACAATTGGTTTATTCGACGGTAACATCCGCGCTAATTTTGAAGAAACCGGCATGGGTTTCTCGCTTGAGGTCGACATGATCAGACTGGCTCATGAACAGGATATGTTGACCACCCCCTATGTATTTAATGCGCAAGAAGCCATCGACATGGCCGAAGCTGGGGCAGATATTATCGTGGCCCATCTTGGCTGCACAACGGGCGGCACCGTTGGCGTTTCAACCGCGCCAACACTGGCCGAATGCGCCGTGCAAATTAACGAATGGATCGACGCGGCGAGAACAGTTCGCGACGACATCATTTTTCTTTGTCACGGCGGGCCGATTTCAACCCCAGAAGATGCACAGTTTATTTTGCAAAACTGCCCTGAGTGCCACGGATTTTACGGCGCAAGCAGCATGGAACGGTTACCGACAGAAATTGCCTTAACCGAATGCACAAAAACTTTTAAAAATATGAAAATTAATTGAGCGGAGAATAAAATGGTAACTGTATTTGAAACATCAGTAATTGATGCACCCGTTGATGAAGTTTGGCAAGTTGTGCGCGGTTTTAACAATTTGGCAAAATGGCATCCGGCAATTGACCGAAGCGAAATCGAAGACGGGCTTGACCCAATGACCATTGGCTGCATTAGAAACTTTTATCTGGCCGACGGCGAAAATGTTAGGGAAACGCTTCTGGCATTTTCCGAAGCAGACCTTTCATTTTCCTATGATATGTTGACAACGGGACTTGGCCTTCTTGATTATTTTTCAACAATGGAACTTAGTCCGATTACAGATGGCAACCGTACCTATATTCAATGGACCGCAGAATTTAATACTGCCGAAGGCGAAGAAGAAGCAAAAACCGAATTGGTGGCAAAAGGTGTATTTCAGGGTGGCTTTGCGGCCTTGAAACAACATTTTTCAAAATAACAAAATATAACGGGGATTAAAAAGGGAATTAAAATGTCGAATGAAGAATATGACCGCCGCAAAATATTTCTTATCTGTTCAATGGCTCTCTTTACCATTGCTGTTTCAATCGCGCTTGGAACGGCTGTATCTCTTGATTTAAAGGATATGTTTTTAGACCCTATTGATATTAAAACATCCGCGACAATGCTCGGTGAAATTATGGGGATACTTTTTCTTGGCTTTGCTATTACCCTGTTTATCGCCAGCCCCTTTATGGATACCATTGGCATGGGGCGTGCTCTTGCCATGGCTGCTATACTGGTTATTGCCGGAAATATCGTTCTTGTTTTTGCCGAAAGCATTGCCAGCGGTAGTGATATTTACTGGGTGCTCTGGGCAGGAATGCTGCTTAAAGGAATGGCCTGGGGATTTGTCGAAAGTGCTATTAACCCCGCTACGGCGTCGCTATATCCTGATGATAAAACTCACCGCTTGAACGTGCTTCATGCATGGTGGCCAGCAGGCTTGATTGTTGGTGGCTTGTCCGGTGTTGCCATTTATGAATTAGGGCTTAACTGGCAGGTCGCGCTTTGTGTTGTCTTTATTCCGGCTATTGCATTTGGCCTTCTGAATATTGGTGTTAAATTTCCAAAAACGGAAAGCTCTGAGCTTGACGTAAGTTTCGGCGATATGATCGGTGAAATTTTCAAACGTCCGAGTTTTTTATATGGTTTGGCGCTATGTTCCTGACTGCAGCGTCCGAACTGGCGCCCGGTCAATGGGTACAGGTAGCCCTTACCCATACAGTGGGAATGCCGGGTATATTATTACTGGTTTATGTCAGCGCGATTATGTTCGTTGCCCGTCATTTTGCCGGGGCAATTGCCCATAAAATTTCGCCCGTAGGACTACTTTGGTTTTCGGCTCTTTTCACCAGCATTGGTCTTTATATGCTTAGCCTAGCTAATTCGCCGATCACTGGTTTTATTGCTGCGACCGTGTGGGGTGTTGGTGTTTGCTTTATGTGGCCAACAATGCTGGCCTCTGCCGCGGAACGTTATCCGCGCGGCGGGGCATGGGCCATTGGCTTAATCGGTTCTGCCGGG
>JAESUD010000358.1 GCA_016763335.1 Emcibacteraceae bacterium
AACAATACCGTCAACTTTAACCCAGTCGCCGGGATGGAAACGTCGTTCACCAATGATAAAAAGGCCGGAGATCAGATTTTTAAAGAGATCCTGTGCCCCAAGAGCTACAGCAACACCGAAAAGGCCAAGTCCAGCGATAAGTGGCGCCACTTGAATGCCCCATATTTCAAGGATAGAGGCGACGCCAAGGAATATGAACAAGCCATGCATGGCTTTAATCAACCAATTAATCATACTGCTTGAGAATATTTCTTTTAATTTACCGAAAGTAAGGCTTATAGGGCCAATGGTCTTATAGAAAGCCCAGAAAATATTAAAGGTAATGAGTGAACGGTTTAAATTTTCAACACCGATGGCCAGATTGCCGGTGGGTGCGAGCAGTTCAGTGGCAAAAAATACGCCAAGAACAATAGGAAGAAACCAAGAGGCCCTTCGATTGCGTCAATGATTTCATCATCTATGGTGTTTTTCGTTTTTCCGACAAAGGACTTTAACCGACCAATGACGATTTTGGCAAATACATGCCGGAGGAGCATAAAGGAAAAAAACAGTAAGAATGCTGCGAGGATTTGACCAACCGCCACACCGTAAACACCGTTATCCCATACATCAACGACCAGTGACCAAAATTCCTGTAATGTTTTTATATTCATGGTAATTTCACGCAATAATAAAAATTAATTTGTATGTTCATTATTATATAGACTAAATTGAAACGAGTTAAAGTATTTATGTTTAATAATAATCGATGGCACAAATAATAAGGCATGAAGAAAAATGACAGAAAATATGATGGACCGTGAAGTTAATAGAAAAGTCACAGGGTTATTTTTAAACGTTACGAGCATGATTTTTATTTTTATTTTATATACGTCATTGCTTCCATATAATGTGACCGGTAATCTAGGGGATGTATCGTTTGCCTCATTTGTTGATACTTTGCGCATTTCAGCAATCAGTGCACAGCAGGGAACGTGGATTGCCCATGCGATTTTTAATTTACTTCTTACGTTTGTCGCAAGCATTTATTGTCAGCAGACAAGTAAGAAAATTATGTGGATTTTCATGTATGGGGCGATCATTATATTCGGGGTTTTAATTGAATATTTTCAAATGTTTATCGGTAGTCGCGGTACATCACTTGTTGATATATATGCCAATATTGCTGGAATGGGGTTTGGCTTTATCGCATGGGCATTGTTTGGTAAATTTACGGTTCGGGTGGTGAAGGATTTTATTCAGCATGGAACATTGTCTATTGGTTCTGTTAAAAAAATATACTTGGCATTCGTTATTGCAATTATCCTTTTCCCGTTTGATTTTTTTATTAATATGCTTCAGCTTCAAATTGCCTTTGCAAGCAAAGGGATGCCGTTATTTGAAAATAATAGTGCGCAGGGGATAGGGACGATTTCTCTTGTCGCAGCGATGTTACTATTATTTCCGCTTGGTGTGATTTATAAAATGGTGCCTACTCGTCGGAAGAGTCGGGATATATCATTGGTGTTTAAATTTACTTTTCTGTTGCTGTTCCTTGAGATATTACAATTTTTTGAGATATCCGGGCAAAGTTCTTTTCCATCATATTTTGCAAAATTAATCGGCTTTTGTGCCGGGCTTTATATAGGAAGGTTTCTAAGTTTAAAATTTTTGCTTGATACATTGCTTAGAATGAGGCTGCTTATTTTATTGGTTACACCAGTTTTTTTATGGGTGGCATTTAAGATTAAAGGGGGGGTATTTACATTTTCCAGTTCGCTCGATGATATAATGGCGGTGATTGGAAATACTAGTTTTCTGCCGTTCAAATATTATATCAATGTAGGAAGCGGGGAAGCATTATTAAGCTTTTTACTAAACTTTGTAATATTTATTCCAATTGGCGGGGTGGTTGCTGTTTACTATATATCTAAAGAGATTGAACAAAGGCGGTCATTCTCAAGTCTTGTTAAGCTTGGACTGTTATGTGCAATATTGTTAGAATTAGCCGTTCTTGTCTGGGGATTGGAAAGACCGGATATTACAAATATTATCGTTTCCGGGTTTGCCTTGCCGCTAGGTTATTACTTTGTTTTAATGGCGCAAAACGCTGTTAATATGAAGAGTGTTGATTAATTTACTTTAACATTCTTATCTTTATAAACGTCTTGTTTTTCATTGACCTGATGAATGAACGTGCAAAGGAATATAACCAGCAAGGGTTCAGTTAGGCCGCCGATACGAAATAAAGTCAAATGCTGAAAATATTCAATTGATCCTGCATAAATTACACAAAAAATACTTATCCATCTTGCATTTGGGAAACTTTTATAGAGGGTCCAGACAATGGCTCCGTAGGCAAAGGTTTTATAAAACACCGTGTGGACGATTGGCAACATGTCATCGGAAAACAGTTCCCCAAAAGGAACCCACATAAATACTTTAAACGGGTTTTCGTAAAATTCAAATGGATAAAGACTGTTATAAAACATCAGTGGTACCAAAATAGACGCGGCAAACTTATAAGGACTAATTTTATTAAATATAGTACTTCTAAGCAGTATAATGGCAATTATACCACCGGGCAGTAGTTCGGGTTCGATTGAATCTCGGTAGACAAACATTTTTGCAAAAAGGACAACACATACGGCAACTTCAAGTGAAAGAAGTATGTTTTGATTGTCTGGTTTTATTTCCTCGATTAATTTTCGGTATGTGATCCAAATTGCGATATAAAAAATTACATTAGCAAATCGATATTCATTTATATCAAGATGTATTCTGATGTTTTCTTGAAATATTTCCATATTAAATGAAAACATAAATGGTGCGAGAAGAAAAACAATCCACGACAATGCTAGCGCAAGCAAGGCTAGCTTATCTTCTGCTTCGAGCATGTTTGGAAATTTATGATCCATAAAGCGAGCCAGAGAACCGCCAAGAAAAATGCCAACATAATTCCATGCCGCGTCATAAAGTGCAGGGACTCTGGAAGAGAGATAAATTTGTAAAAATTGTAAGGTAATGGCGAATGTAATACCAAAAATATAAAGATAGAAATAATAATGTCGAGGCTTGCCCGACCGTGAAATGAGTTCGGTACCAGCAAAGCCAAAAGCTATGAAGAGGGCGATGTTTCCTAAAATATCTGGAATTTTTCCATCAGATAAAGATGAAGAAAAGAAGGCATATCGCCCTTCTTCCATCCAGCTAACATACTGAAAATTAAATGGAAATAATGATCCATAAGTAATTACGAAAATGCTAAATAGAAATAGCCCCTTCATTGATTTTTCCTGTGATTTGTTTCTCTAGTTTACTCTATAGTTAATTTGTAGAAAAAATTCAATTTAATCCAGCTTAAATTATGTTAATGTCAAATTACATTAAAAGGAAAACATATATAATTTATCAAAAATAAATAAAATTTGGGAGTTTTTAATGGTGCAAGAAACGGAAAAAACCGACATGATTATTGTTGGTGCCGGGCCAGTCGGGTTGTTTGCTGTGTTTGAAGCAGGACTGTTAGGGTTGAAATGCCATTTAATTGATAACCTTGATAGACCGGGGGGGCAATGCACGGAACTTTATCCGGAAAAACCCATATATGATATCCCGGCACGACCGAAAGTAACGGGGCAGGAACTTGTCGATGATCTGATGAAACAAATCAGCCCGTTTGATGCTGTATTCCATTTTAATCAACAAGCAAAAGAATTAATAAAATTGGAAAATAATAATTGGCAGATGACAACAAGCCAGAATGAGGTCATTGAAGCGCCGATTATTGTTGTCGCTGCGGGCGCCGGAAGTTTCGTTCCCAAAAAACCGAAATACCCAGATTTGGACATATTTGAAGATAAATCGGTAGATTATGCCGTTTATAAGATGAATAAATATCAGGACAAAGAGCTGGTCATTGTTGGTGGTGGCGATAGTGCGCTTGATTGGGTGCTCGGGCTTGAACCACTAGCCAAGAAAATCACCTTGGTTCATCGCCGCGAAGGGTTTAGAGCTGCACCAGATACGGAAGCACAGTTCAAACAATTGGTTGCAGACGGTAAAGTAGACTTCGTTATAGGCAATATCAAAAAACTAAATGGGCAGGACGGCTTGCTTTCCAGTGTCGGTGTGGAAACAGTAGACGGCGATTTTATTGAACTGAATTGTGATTATATGTTGCCCTTCATGGGTTTAAAAATAAGCCTTGGCCCTATCGCTGAATGGGGACTTAATCTTGACCGCAAACATATTACCGTAAACACAGAAACATTTGCTACTGATATTGACGGGATATATGCTATTGGTGACGTATGTACTTATCCGGCAAAAATAAAACTTATTTTAACTGGGTTTTATGAAGCGGCGGTCATGTGCCATGCGGCCTTTCAATACGCCTTTCCAGACCGGAAAATGGCAACGGGTTACACGACAACTAACACTGCAATTCAGGAAAGACTTGGTGTATAGTTTATAAACATCATTTGATGTAAAAATTGGGATAACTGTGTTTGAGTGAGGTTAAAGCTTATTCATCCTATATTAAGCAGGTAAATATTAATATTAAGGTATGATGAGAATCACTTTGTACATATGTGTGGTTATGGTTTGTTTTTTAATCAACCCAGTGACCCCTTACGCGCAGGAAATTAGAGAAATGCCTGCTGCGCGTGATATTGGACCACGTGATTTATTGTCGCCGCCAAACAGGCGAATTCCTGATCAGTTTTTCGGTCATGACAGAGTGCGCGATAAGGTTCGTGATGGTGTCTATGTATCGCTTTCTATTATCAGAAAAAAAATTCAAAAAGAATATCCAGGACGCATAGTTGATGTTCAACTTCTTATCGCGCAACGAGAAGGGCTTAGAGATTTATTTGATGTTAAGGTTCTTACGGATGAAGGTAAATTACTGTCTATAAAAGTTGATGCGCAAAGTGCTAAAATTGTTGATGTAAAAGGATAATATACATGAGATTGCTATTAGCGGAAGATGATCCAGATTTGTCCCGTCAATTAAAAAGTTTCCTTGAAGACGCTGGTTATGCCGTTGATGCATCATTAAATGGTGAGGATGCACATTTTCTTGGTGAAACGGAAAGCTATGATGCAATTATACTTGACCTTGGGCTGCCGATCATGGACGGGATTAGTGTTTTAAAGAAGTGGCGAGAAGCAGGTATTGGTACGCCAGTTCTTATCTTAACGGCCCGTGACGGTTGGTCAGAGAAAGTAGCGGGACTTGATGCTGGCGCCGATGATTATGTAGCAAAACCATTTCAGATAGAGGAAGTGATCGCGAGGATAAGAGCATTGATCCGGCGTGCTGCAGGACAAAGTTCCCCTGAAATATCGGTTCAGGGTCTCACATTGAACAGCACATCTTCTAAAGTTACTGTCGACGGCGTGCCTATTAAGTTGACGGCGCAGGAATATAAACTGCTTTCTTATATGATGCATCACCCCAATAAAGTGATTTCAAGGACGGAACTTACCGAACATATTTATGATCAGGATTTTGATCGGGATTCAAACACGATTGAAGTGTTTGTCACCCGTATCCGCAAGAAAATTGGTATAGATATTATTAAAACTATTAGAGGATTGGGGTATCAGCTTGTCGCTGAATAAAGCAGAATATTATAGTTCGGAAAGTGGCAAGGGGCCATTATGGGTACGCCTAGTTATTATTTCCGTAGTATGGACGGCACTTTCGCTGGTTGTTGGTGGATATTTATTATCACTGGTTTTTCGTGATACTTTAGAACAAAATTTTGATGAACGGATTAATGCGCTTCTTGAAAACCTGATTGTGATCAGTTCTGATGATACGGCAAACACAATAAACTTATCCCGCCCCATGGTTGACCCGCGGTTTGAACAACCTTATTCCGGCTGGTATTGGCAAATTTCACCCGAGGGTTTTAGCCCAGTTCGTTCAAGATCACTATGGGACGTTAACCTTGATGCTGATTTTGCAGTAGCCGTTGGCTCAACAAGATACCGTGAAACCATTGGTCCTGAAGAACAAGTGCTAAGATTAGTGGAACGCGATATTACAATGCCGGGAAGCGATGTGATATACCGTTTTGCCGTCGCCATTGATACATCGGAAATTGACGCACAAGCGGACAGGTTTGACAATATATTGTTGCTAGGGCTTAGTGCCCTTGGTATTGGGCTTGTTGCAGCATCTTTGTTACAGGTGTTCCTTGGACTAAAGCCGCTAGGGTATATTCAACAATCACTTAGTAAGGTAAGGAACGGTGAAGTCGATTATTTGCCAACCGATTTTCCCAGTGAAATTCAGCCGCTTGCCGACGAATTAAATGCATTGCTTGATCATAATAATGAAATTGTTGAACGTTCTCGCACACAAGTTGGCAATCTGGCACATGCGCTCAAAACACCGTTAGCTGTGCTAAGAAATGAAGCGCGGATGAATGATGGCCCAATGTCGGTAACGGTGGCCAAGCAAACAGAAAATATGCATAAATATGTTGAGCATTATCTTAAGCGTGCCCGTGTTGCGGCCAATATAAAAACCATATCAAGCCACAGTTTGATTATGCCATCTATACATAATATTGCTCGTGCCCTTAATAAAGTTTATCAGGATAAACATATTTCTGTCAGCACAAAACTGGATGAGAAAAGCCTGGTGTTTAAAGGCGATGTCAATGATTTTGAAGAAATGGTCGGAAACATTATGGAAAATGCTTCTAAATGGGCCAAGAAAGATATCACCGTAGAGTGTTTTAAGGAAAAAGGCTTGCTTAGGATTGAAATTGGTGATGATGGGCCGGGTATTGATGTTAAGGCCCGTGATGCTGTTTTTGCACGAGGTGGCCGTCTTGATGAAACAACACCGGGTTCCGGTTTAGGCCTTGCAATTGTAAAGGATTTATCCGGACTTTATGGCGGTCAGATCAAATTAGACGATAACTACAATAACGGTCTTCTTGCCTCACTTATTCTACCATCGGTTTAGTTTTATGAACGGTATTATACCGTTAGCTGAACCCGGCGTTCATATTTCATTCATTTGCGAGATGCTATTATTATTTCATGTTAATAAGATGTGAGGATAAAAATATGAAACAGATTTCAATAATAATGTTATGCGTGTTCACTTTATCAGCCTGTGAACCGGGTTCAAAAGAAGGCTTTGGCACCATGATGGGTGCTCTTGGTGGTGCGATACTTGGTTCTGCCATTTCTGATAATGGTCGGGGTGGCAGCGGTAACGGTATGGTAATTGGTGCGCTTGCCGGCGGAATTTTAGGTAATGCTATTGGCCGTTCACTTGATGATGCTGATAAAAAAGAAATGTACCGGGCGCAACAGGCTGCATTTGAAAGCTATCCTTCGGGAGAGGCTTCAAATTGGTATAACCCTGATAGTGGTAATTCAGGCAGTTATGTACCGCAACCGGCCGTGCAAAACAATCAAGGTGAATATTGCCGCGAATATCAGCAAACGATAACTATTGGCGGCGAGACAAAGAACGCTTACGGAAAAGCATGTCGTCAAGAGGACGGTGATTGGAAAATCGTGAGTGATAGAAGTTAATTCTACGAGTGAGTTTGAGTAGAGTCTTTGAGTTTAGGTGGTCCCGGTTTATTCTGTATAAACACTCCCCTCACAATTTGTGCAAAAAGCTGATCGGGACCACTTAATTTTTTTCTTTACAATATTCGCAAATATTAATTTACACGAATAAGTTCTACGGTGAAGATCAGATCTTCATCAGGGCCGATTAGGCCGCCAGCACCGCGTGATCCGTAAGCAAGTTCAGAAGGAATGAAAAATTTGTATTTTGCACCTTCTTTCATCAATTGAACGCCTTCGGTCCAACCACGAATTACCTGATTTAATCCAAAATCAATTGGTTGGCCGCGCTCATACGAACTATCAAAAACGGTGCCATCGGTCAGTGTACCTTCATAATGTACGGTGACCCTGTCAGTTGCTTTTGGACTATTTCCTGTTCCTTCAAGGAGGACTTTATATTGAAGGCCACTGTCGGTAACAGTAATACCTTCTTTATTTTTATTTTCTTCTAAAAAACTTGTTTCAGTTGTCACTTGCTGCTCCATAGTGTCTGTAATTTGAGCTGCTTGAGGCTCAGTTGATTGTTCGGAACAAGACATAATAAGCAGACCCACAAGAGGAACCGCGACAATCTTGCCGAATTTATTAAAGGTTAATGGCATTAAAATACTCCAGTTTTCAGTTCAATTATTTTAAATACACCATTGCTATAAAGCAAAATTGTGGCAGTTCCAAGTTTGAATTTTATACAGGTGACAGTAAGAGTTCCATGTAACTGTTAAACGCTTGTCTTATTTGTGTAACATATTGTATAAATACCTCAGGAAATTGGGCTTTTTATGTGAAGACCGTAATATTTATAAATTTAGACAAAGGTAAAAATTAAAATGTCGAAGATTAAAATTGCCATCGCAGGTATTGGTAACTGCGCAAGTTCACTCATTCAGGGTATTTATTATTATACACCTGAACGTGTTGGAAACGAGAAAGTAGTCCCTGGCCTTATGCATTGGGAAGTCGCGGGATACCGCCCTTGTGATATTGACGTTGTGGCTGCATTTGATGTGGATCGCCGCAAAGTCGGTAAAGACCTTAATGAGGCGATCTTTGAAAAACCAAACTGTACTACAGTATTTCATGGTGACTTGCCAAAAAGCGGTACCATTGTAAAAATGGGCAATGTGCTTGACGGTGTTTCACCGCATATGGCTGAATTTGATGATGCACGCACTTTTCTTGTTGCTGATTTGCCTTCTGCAACAAAAGAAGACATCGTTCGCGAGTTAAAAGAAAGTGGTGCTGAAATTCTTACCAACTATATGCCTGTTGGTTCAGAGGAAGCCGCAAAGTTTTATGCGGAATGTGCGCTTGAAGCGGGTATTGCTTTCATTAACAATATGCCGGTATTTATTGCCAGCAACCCTGAATGGGCCAAGAAATTTGAAGATGCAAATCTTCCGATTATCGGTGATGATATTAAAGCCCAGCTTGGTGCGACAATCACCCATAGAACATTAACCGACCTTTTTGCTAAGCGCGGTGTTGTTCTTGAGCGTACTTATCAGCTTAATACCGGCGGTAATACTGACTTTCTAAACATGAAAAATCAGGACCGTTTGAAATCCAAGAAAATTTCTAAAACTGAAGCCGTGCAAGCCGTTGCCGGTAAACGTCTTGACGATGATAATATTCATGTTGGTCCAAGTGATTATATTCCGTGGCAAAATGATAACAAAGTTTGTTTTTTGCGGATGGAAGGCGACCTTTTCGGCGGCGTTCCTATGAACCTTGAAATGCGTCTTAGTGTTGAAGATAGCCCGAACTCAGCCGGTGTTGCAATTGATATGATCCGTTGTTGTAAGCTTGCGCTTATGAACGGTGAAGGCGGCATTCTTTCTGCTGCGTCTGCCTATTTCTGCAAACATCCACCCGTGCAGTTCACTGATGATCAAGCATATAAAATGACAGAAGATTTTATCAAGTCACGTGTTGCTTCTGCGAGTGCTGCAGAGTGAAATGCCTGATTATAGCTGCCGGACAAGGCAGCAGGATGAGGGACCAAGGGGATAGTAAACCCCTTATTGAAATTGATGGCGTTCCTATTTTGGAACGCGTCATATTAAATGCCCGTGCTGGCGGACTTGATGATTTTTATATTGTCACAGGCTATCACGGCACGAGAGTTCGTTCGTTTCTTGATGAATTATCAGAACGGGAAAACATCAAGATTAATCATGTGATAAATGAAGAATGGCAACGGCCTAATGGTCTTTCTGTTTATGCGGCGAAAGATCATATCGATGGCCCGTTTATTCTGACCATGTGTGATCATTTGTTTGATCCGGAAATTATCAAGGATGTGCTCTCGTCAAATCATGACGACGACACAGTTACCCTTTGTGTTGATTATAATATTGATAACCCGGTTATTGATCTTAATGATGTGACGCGGGTTAATTGTACCAGCAAGCAGATTAACAATATCGGTAAAGTTATCCGTGATTATAATGCGTTTGATACGGGGATATTCTATTGCACCAGTGTATTGTTTGATGCGCTTGAACAAAGCTTTAAAGAAGGCGATGAAAGCATTAGTGGCGCCATGAATGTACTTGGCGCACAGGATAAGGCCCGTACCTTTGATGTAAAAGGACGGCTATGGCTTGATGTCGATGATCCGATGGCTTTTGGTAAAGCGATTGTTTATGTCACTGAAGGCAAATTATAAAATTATTTATTCATCACTGCGAATTTTTTCGTGGTGGTGAATAACTTCTTCAATAATAAAATCAAGAAATTTTTCTGAAAAATTAGGATCTAATTGCGCATCTTCCGATAATTTACGAAGGCGTTCGATTTGTAATCGTTCGCGTTTTTTATCAGCGGGTGGAAGATTATGCTTGGCTTTATATTTGCCGACTTTCTGAGTAATTTTAAACCGTTCAGCGAGCATGTTTATGACCGCTGCATCAATGTTATCGATACTGTTGCGATATTCGATCAGTTTATTTTTTGTTTCTTTAGATATAGGGGCGTCGCTCAATTTAAATACCTTCTCATTGCGTTGCTGAAACCGAACTTAGCAATCTTTGCTAATTTAAAAAAGAAATTTTTATAAGAAGCGGCTTTTTAATTTTTGTATGTCTTTCTTTTCCATAGCAATTACCAACAATGATATGCCGTAAACAATGAAAAGAATTGGAATGCCAATGGCGATGCCCCAGTCATGAATGATATCAAAAGGCATGAATTTAATAATAAAATTAAAGGCCACCCCACTAATCACAATGGCAAAAATGACTTTAAATATCTTAAGATTAAGCATGTCGATGGAATATAATTTTCTAACGATTAGCACGCGGATTAAATTCATAATGAAATAAGTACTACAAAGCGCCATAGCAACACCAACAGGGCCATATGAATAATGTTGTGTGAATAAGATAACCAGAACAATATAAACCGGGATCATCAATAAAGATATAAATGGATTAAACATCGGCGAGCGGTAAATTATCGGTAAATCAGCAATACCGAAGCCGCCATTTATGGTCTCGCCAATCATCAGGAACATTAGAATTATACCACCCATTATCAGCATAGAACTTCCTGTATCTCCCGGTGCGATTGCCGTAAATATAGCTTCACCGTAAAAGAACGCGAGCACCACGAGTACACCCTGTATCATCAGTATCCATCTTGACACCATGGTCATTTGTTGGTCGACCGTTTTGAAATCTTTTTCCACAAGGTTTTTGGCCATCACGGGTGATAATATTGGATGGAAACTTTGGTAGATTTTTTCAACTGTTGTGGCGAATTGCTGGGCGATATTATAAATACCGAGCACAGCTTCCGCGAAGAAAAACTTGACGGCAAAAACATCCATTCTCATGAAAATAAGTAGGGCAAGATCATGAAACGCGGTTGGCCCAGAAAACGAGGCGAGCTTTTTAATAAGTGTAAAACTGGGTCGGGCGGCTAATGTTTTTTTAAGAGAGAAAAGGTGGCAAAAACCCCAAATAGCGTAACATAGCGCCAGTAAAAGCGCCACGGCATACGCCATGATTAAGCCATTGATGTTAAATCCTAAATAATAAAATAATAGCATGAAACCAAGTAAAAAATAAGGTTCGATTATGCTACGCGCGACGACCTCATAGCGCATTTTTCGTGTGGCGCGCGTGCCGGCAAGAATGACGTCTAGTGCGGTAATGATGACAATGACGGGTGCTAAAAACTTTAAGCCCATGACCATTTCCGGGTAATTAAACCAGCCTGATATTGTTTCTGCACTTAGAATGATAATGCCGGCAATAAAAGTGCCAACTACTATTGACCATAAAAGTGCAGAGACCATTACTTGTTCGATGGAATATTTGCCGGAATATTCATCGTCATGAATAAATTTGAACAAGGATCTTTTAAAACCAAACGTGGAAAACGCAGCACATATTTCAATGGTTGTAATGGTGAAGCCATAACGGCCATATAATTCAAGACCAAATAAAGCCACAGCAAGCACTAAAAAAGGTAGACGCGAACCTAACCTAATAATAAAGCCTATGAAATTTGCCCCGGCACCCTTGGCAATATCTTTATTATCTTTTGCTGTTTCGGCGTCTTTTTTGTCTGATAATGACATGCGCTATTTGTTTCTATCTTCTGTTACGGCGTCTTTTCTTAGCTTTGGCTCTTTTGGCGGGCGTGACATCAGTATATTCGCTTAATGCCTTACCTTTAAGATTTTTTTCACTAGATGATGTTTTATACACCAGATCATAGTCTGCCACATAGCGAAAATTTGTAACAACGGGACTTGATTTGGCAAATGTTCTTTCAAAGAAGTTTAAATGTTCTGTCAGATTAAAATGCGCTAGTTTTTTTGTGAATTTTATAGTGCCTTTTAGTGTGCCGTTTTCACCTTTAGCTGAAATTTTTATTGATTTCGGGTAGGTGGCATTTTTTTCTTTGGTCATGTCTTGATATTTAATATCTATATCGGAAAAGCTGTCTATTTCAAGATTACCATCGAAAAGTTTTAAGATGATGTCTTGTTTGCCGTCGGGTCTGGTGATTGCTGATAAAAATGGTTTTGGTCCGTCATTGCCAAGCCCCAGTATGCGGGTCCAGTTTGTGATTAATTTATCTACTTTGTCGGTCATGGTTACATGAACACCAAAACCAGTAACATTATCTGCGTTGTGAACGGGGCCATTTGGATCAAAACCGGCTTCCGGGCCGAGCTGCCAATTGCCAAACCCAGTCATTGAAGGTGCGTAAATCGAGGTTTCAATATAACCATCTTCACTAGAATAGCGTTTGTGGTTAATCGGGGCTTGATGCGATGTTAAGCTGAGATCAACAATGCCCATAGTATTTTCAAGATGGTGATTAAAACCATCAGAATTTCGTTTTAATGTGTGTGTATGAATAAACATATCCAGAGATTTTTCTGAAAATCCCCACTCACCAAGCTTGCGGCCATTTTTAATAGTATAAAGCTTGCCGTCAGGTGTGACGAGAGTGCCAAGCATGATGCCGTGTTTTTTACCAACGGGCCACGGAAAATTAGCAACGAGAAACTGGCTTGTGACCAGTGAGCCATCACTTAAATAGAAATATTGTTCCCAGTATTCGGTATAATTTTTCTCATCCGACATTATAGGTACATCACTCATCTGTGCAGAAGAGGGGGCTACCAGAGTTAAATAACTAATAAAGAGTACACATAAATTTTTTAATAGTTTAGAACGCATTTACAATTTTCCCGGCAATTACTCTGGGTTAAATTATTTCCTTTAACCGCAAGGTGAAGAGATTATTTAATAGTTTTTGTTTTTGCACCAAAAATACCAATGTTAAATTCAGTATAATAACTTCGAACCAGAAATAATATATTGGCTCACCACTAATTGATGCTATAAATATGGCAAAAGTACGGTAATTGGCACAAAGAAATGACCAGTTATTTACCGCAGGTGCGTATATTTCACGGTAAAGCGCTCTGACCTCTGTTTCTTTTTCCGGGGCTAGCTTAATGACTTCTGTTAAGGATTGTCTGAATATTCTGTCTACGCCGCTAAAGGCATATTGCATTCTGATATAGCCAATATGAAGTTGGTTAGCGATTTGGCCGATTGCTGACTTGCTTTTACCGGCATCAATCATGTCATTGATGCTTGGAAGGTTGGCGCTTAACTTTCCCTTTCCCCAATAATCATATTCGCTACGTTGAAGTTCATAGGCGCCGGACTGTATAGCATGGCAAAGACCTGCAAAAATGCTGAGATACCAAATTTGATTGCCGACAATCGGGCTTAGGGCCAGTGATATACCAACATAGACGCTGATAAATGTGACATAATCGCAAACGCCATCGATTACTTTGCCGATTTCAGAAAAATTCTTTGTTGCCCGTGCTAGTTGCCCGTCGGCACCGTCAAAAACATGCCACATAAACATCAGTAGGAAACCAAGAGCCGCAAAAATGGGTGTTTGATAATTATAATAGCAAACACCAGCCATCAATCCGCAAACCATACCAAATGATGAAACCATATTTGGTGTAATGTTGAGCTTGATAAACTTTGGCACCAGCCAACTGCTGATGGGGTGGATGATATAGACGTTGGTAAATTCTTCTATTTCACTGGTACGTTTTATGTCGTCGGATTTTTGTTCCATAACCTGCAAACTTTATGAGAGTAATTTATTTAAGCCACTACGCATGTCAAATTGAGGAGCGTAACCAAGCTGTTTAATCGCTTTTTCGATGGATGCTTTTGAATGTCTTACATCGCCAGCACGAAAACCTTGATATGTTATATCAGCAAACGAATTTTTGCGTAAATTTTCTTTTATAAGTTCAACAAGTTGGTTAAGCGAAGTTTGACCGCCAACGGCAACATTGAAAACTTCATTCTTAGCAAGGCTATCTGATGTTGCTGCTAGAATGTTAATCTGAACAACATTTTCAATGTAACAAAAATCACGGCTGGTTTCGCCGTCACCATTTATATAAACTGTCTCACCGGCATTTATTGTGGACACCCATTTGGGGATAACGGCGGCATAGGCACCCTCAGGGTCTTGTCTTGGACCAAATACATTGAAATATCTTAATCCCACTGATTTAAAATCATATGTTCTGTAAAAAACATCAGCGTAAAGCTCATTGACATAT
>JAESUD010000359.1 GCA_016763335.1 Emcibacteraceae bacterium
ATAATAAGATGACCAAAGTAGCTTATGTAGAGTGGCAAGACGGTCTATCGGCAAAGAGCGATGATTGGGAAATAATTGTAGAGCAGGTAAAAGACGCGAAAGCGGATATACTTGTGACTAATGAAATGCCATTTGGCAGTTGGCGGCCTGTCGACCATGAATATGATCTTGAGAAGGCTGCAACATGGGTCAATGAAAACGAACTTTCACTTGAAGCCCTTTCAAGCCTAGATGTGAATGCCATTATTTCTTCCAGACCAGTAATTTTCGGCAACAAGTTGGTCAATGAGGCATTTGCCCTCGTAAATGGTGATTATAAAATATTACATCATAAACACTATTTTCCGTCCGAAGCGGGTTGGCATGAGGCATCGTGGTTTGAAGCGGAATTGGACGGCTTTTCAGTACATGAAGTAGGGGGGCTAAATGTCGGCGTTTTACTTTGCACTGAACTTATGTTCAATGAGAAAGCCCGCCATTACGGGCGTGAGGGGGCTAATCTAATCGTTTCACCAAGAGCCAGCGGCACAAATATTCATTATTGGGAGGCCGCATGCGCCATGGCTTCTGTCGTTTCCGGATCTTATGTAATAAGTTCAAATCGTGTCGGGAAGTCTGAGAGGCACATTCCTGAGTTCGGCGGTGTCGGCCTCGCGTATTCACCGGGCGGTATACGCATAGGGAACACTGGCCCAGACAACCCAATTAAGGTAATCGATATTGATGTTGAAATGTCAAATAAAACTAAAAACCAGTATCCATGCTATCTTAAATATCTATAGATTGAGCGCATAGACTCTGTCACCAGTAAGTCGTTTGTAAACTATCAAAAACACGGATAAGAAACTTATTAAAAAAAGAAACGTGATCAGAAAAAGCGTTAAGATTGATAGTTGAAAAAGTAAACTGCATTTTGTAAAAAAATCATACCTTGTCCACCAAGTCCATGCCGACGAAGCAGATCATCAAATAATAAAAGAAAAATATTAAGTTAAAATAGCAATTCATGATTGTCTGCTTTGGGCGGCGATCATTTTGACCAATCCAATTTATTCCAAAGCGCCTCGCCATCAGAAGGTTATAGGGTGCCTATTACATTGACCGCACTAAATCTTTTTTTGTGTTTATAGGGGTATATACAAGAATTGGAAAATGGGAAAATGCGGTGTTTAGGTCTGTTAAGGGCGTCTGTTATTTACAAAATGAGGTGTTCACAGTTGAAATCAGTAAGTTCATTAATTGCCATTACTCATGAACTTTAGAAGTTTGCAAGGATTGACCATTGACCGAATAAAGCATACATTTTCGTGTAGACTTAAAAGGTTGATCATAAATAAGGGGGAATAAATGTTATTTGGGAATTATTTAAAATCCGCATGCCGGAACCTATTAGGGCATAAATTATTTAGTTTGATTAACATACTTGGCCTTGCCATCGGACTAACAGCAGTTATGCTGATAACCCTTTTTGTTCGTGATGAGCTTTCCTATGATAATTTCTGGAAAAATGCAGATAATATATACCGACCTGGATTTACTGGGGCGGTTCCAGGATTGGAAGTTGTAAAATTTACGACCATGCCGACAATCATGCGTGATGCCTTTATGAAGGATTTTCCACAGGTAACACATGCCACCCGCATTACGCGCCATTACCCCACAATCAGAGTAGAAGATATTTCTTTTCAAGATTCTGTGCGACTAATCGACGCTGATATTATTAACATTTTTGATTTTAATATTATTAAAGGCGATCCCGAAGTAACCCTGAGCAACACTAACGGCCTTGTGATTAGTGAAACGATTGCCAAAAAATATTTTGGCAACGAAGATCCAATAGGCAAAATAATATCGATAAATTTTGAGGTTTACGAAAGGGACTATCAAGTCGGCACGGTAATAGAAGATATTCCGGATAATAGTATGCTTGATATTGCTATGCTGGCTCCTTTTATTGAAAGTGATTGGAAGGATACCGGAATGACGACAAACTGGTTGGCACTTACATCATATTTTTATTTTACCTTAACAGATGGCTCAGACATTGAAGAATTAAATGCCCAAATGCCCGCCTTTATTGACCGAAATTTCATCGCATTTGAAAGCCCTGACATAGAAAAAGAATCTGATGTTGTTTCAATAAAGTCTATAAATATTCAGGGCATCCATTTAAAAGCAGAAGGCTCAGGCGAAATGCGGCCAAAAGGTAATATGAATACGGTCATTATTTTTTCGGCTGTTTCTGTATTAATCCTCATCATCGCTTCGATTAATTTTATGAATTTATCAACCGCCCGGGCAAGCTTAAGGGCAAAAGAAGTTAGCATGCGCAAAGTGCTTGGGGCAGCAAGGAAGCATTTAATTGTACAATTTCTTGGTGAATCTATTTTGCTTACTGTCATTTCACTTATCATTGCTATTTTCTTTTTGGAAATATCCTTACCCTTTTATAATGAAATTTTAGGTAAAGAACTTTCTATCAATTACGCATCCGCTGACATCCTACAAATTACAATCCTTGCTCTGTTTATCGGCTTGGTGGCGGGAACTTATCCCGCAATGTTTTTATCAAGTTATCGTCCGGCACATATATTGCGGGCAAACAAGTCTATTGAAACCAAACTTTCTATGAAGTTACGTTCTGCACTTGTTATTTTACAGTTTGCCGTTTCCATCACGCTTTTCGTCTCAACAGCAGTTGTATATGGGCAAATGCAATATACTCAAAACCGTGATCTCGGTTATACCAAAGAAAATCTGTTCATAATTGAAACAGGAAACCGAGAGGCCGTGAATACAAAAAAGGAAATGCTGCTTACCGAAATTCGCCGCCTCCCTAATGTTGTCTCTGCGACGACATCATTTTTAATACCAGGTAGAGACAGCGGGAATATAACCTCACTTCGTACACCAGATAAAGAGAGGCAAGAAACAACCATTATAAATAGCACCCAAGTTGGTTACGAGTTTTTTAAAACATATAAAATCGAAATGCTAGCGGGGCGGGAATATGATAAAAACCGTGCTGATCAAATGCCGCCAACTAATGATATTCGTGCAGGAAAGGGCAATACAGGTTCGCTTATATTAAACGAGTCCGGCCTGCGTCGTTTTGGCCTTGGCACCCCCGAAGAAGCACTCGGTAAATTTCTATATATGAATACTGGAAATGATGGCGAAGGGTTGCAACGTGAGTATGAAATCATCGGCATTATACCCGACACAAATTTTGATAGTCTTAAAAAAGAAATCCGTGCGGAAGCTTTTTTCCTCAATTCTGAGCAATTTGATATTATTTCTGTTCGTTTTACTGGGGACCCAACTGCCGCAGTAGAAAATATAAGAAACATCTGGCAACGAGAGTTTCCAAGTATCGATTTCGAATATGAACATGTTTTCGAACGCCTTATTAACCAATATGAGGCCGAACAAGGACAAATGACTATGTTCGCCGCCTTCTCTGGTCTCGCCATCTCTATCGCATGTCTTGGCCTCTTCGGTCTTGCGTCTTTCACAGCAGAGAGACGCACCAAAGAAATAGGCATCCGCAAGGTATTTGGTGCAGACGTTTTCCAGATCGTTAAGTTACTCGTTTGGCAATTCTCAAAACCTGTCTTGATCGCCAACATTATCGCTTGGCCCATTGCCTACCTTGCCATGTCGCGCTGGCTCGAAAGCTTCGTATACCGTGTTGACGATATGGTGATTATTGTACTTTGTCTCGTGGCTGGGCTAGCAGCCTTGCTGATTGCATGGGCTACCGTTGCTGGCAATTCATATGCTGTTGCACGACAAAATCCGATTAAGGCGCTAAGATACGAATGAGGGGCAATTATCGATGACAGTGAACGTCCGCATTGGGTGATGATCTCAAGTGGTCAACGCAACACTATGAGGTCACCGTCGAAAACAGACATTTGACTATGGTTGGTGGTAATTTTAATTTAATATTTCGAAAAATATGGAAATATAAAATATCATGTGTTATGATTTCGTATTAATGAGCCTAAGGCTTGTGAAAGGATGAGGCGTTGGAACAGCAATTGGCGGTGAAGAGATTGGCGGAGTTGGGGCATGATACGCGGATGTCGGTGTATCGGTTGTTGGTTCGTGCTGGTAATAATGGCCTTCCTGTGGGGGAAGTTCAGGAGAGGCTTGGTGTTTCTGCGCCGACCTTGTCGCACCATACTCACCGTAT
>JAESUD010000360.1 GCA_016763335.1 Emcibacteraceae bacterium
AACCAAGAGTCAGTAAAAAAACACAGGAAGATGTAAAACCTGAAAAGGAAATACAAAAAGAACCTGAAAAAACGCCGAGAAAAAGCTCTCCCGTTAAAGAAATTAAAGAGCAAGCCCCGACGCCGGAACCAGCTAAACCGGAAGCCTCGAAACCCGAAGAGGTAAAGCCAAAGAAAAAAGGTTGGTGGTCTAGGTCATAAACATTTTTACAATAAAGCCCGAATGATCATTCGGGCTTTATTTTTGTCACATTTTTAGTTTAAAGTTCCATTCATATCCCATTAAGGCCTCATGGCCTTATAATTGGTCAATAATTGACGAAACTGGTTAGAAAGCCTAAACTAAAAGCATGTTTTTAAAACTGATTAAAGATATTATTTCAAAAGTTTTTGTCGTGATCCTAATTTATAGTTTCACGCTCACTAATGTTGCTAATGCGCAAGGGCGCAGCCTTTCTATCTTAAGAGATGCCGAAATAGAGCAAATAATCCGAGACTTGACAGAACCAATTTTCATTGCAGCCGAGCTAGACATAAACGCGGTTGATACCTACCTATTAAATGACAAGTCAATAAATGCATTTGTCATGGGTGGTCAGAATGTATTTATTAATTCGGGTTTATTGCTTACCGCAGAAAATTCGAACCAATTTATTGGTGTGATTGCGCACGAAACGGGGCATATCACAGGCGGCCATCTTTCAAGATTTAGTGAAGGCATGTCAAAAATGGCAACCTATAGTCTTGTTGGGTTACTTTTAGGTGTGGCGGCAATGGCCGCAGGCGCAGGAGACGCCGGCATGGCACTTATGATGGGTGGGTCACATATTGGCTACCGTTCATTTTTACGCTTTACTAGGACACAGGAATCTGCAGCGGATCAGGCAGCATTAACACTCCTTGAAAAAACAGGCCAATCCGGCAAAGGTTTAATTGAGTTTTTCGAAATACTTGGGGATCAAGACCTTGTACCGAAAAGATATCAAGACCCATATGCAAGCACCCACCCAATTACATCAGACAGAATTGAACGGGTACGAGAGAGAGTTCAGGAATCTGAATTTTATGAAACAGAAACAGACCCAGAACTTGAAGCAAAATTCAAAAGGCTTCAGGCAAAACTATATGGTTATCTTAAACCGCTCCATGCCACACTGGTAAAATACCCGGTCGAAGATAAAAGCGTTAATGCAAGATACGCCCGTACTTTTGCCTATCAACAAAACAAGGATATGGACAAGGCCATCGTTGAAGTTGATACATTAATCGCTGATTTTCCAGAGAACCCTTTCTACTATGAGGCAAAGGGACAAATTTTATACGAAAATGGGTTTGTTGTTGAATCGTTGGAACCTTACGCAAAAGCAGTTGAGTATTTACCCTCCTCCACATTATTGCGTATGTCATACGCTCAATCACTTATCAGTACAGATGATGATCAATATCTTGACGCAGCAATCAAGAATTTGGAAATCGCCTTAAATGATGACCCAGATAATAGTTTTGGCTGGAAGCAAGCTTCGATTGCTTATCACCGAAATAATAACGTAGCTATGACCCATTATTCCACGGCACAACATTTTTTACTTTCTGGCAATATTCGCGGCGCTATGGTAAATGCTAAAAAGGCCATAGATTTATTGCCAGAAAATTCTCCAAAATGGATTAAAGCGCAAGACATAATGGTTATTACACAAGCCAATATGGATGATAGCCAGAGAAAAAAACAAGAAGACAATAAGCAACAGAAAAAAGATCGTCAAAAAGAAAGAAACAGGAGTTAGAGTATGAGATTTCCAAAATTAACAGCAACAATATGTCTGGTGTTAATATCAGCAGGGTTATTTTCACTATTTGGAAATGCGCAACAAACCAGCGATGGTTTTAACAATACGCAAAAAGATGAAATTAACGCTATGATCCGAGATTATATTTTGGAAAACCCCGAAATTATCCCGGAAGCGGTTGAAGTTCTTCGCTCTCGTCAAAATGCCAGAATGCTTCTGCAATCACAAGACCTTCTCTATAGTGATGGCTATAGTCATGTTGAGGGAAATGAACAGGGTGATATAACCGTGGTTGAATTTTATGACTATAATTGTGGTTACTGTAAACAGGTTCCAAGCGTCCTCGCCCGCTTAATCGAAGAAGACGATAATATAAAAGTTATTTATAAAGAATATCCAATTTTAGCAGAATCATCTGAATTTGCCTCTATCGCAGCCATGGCCGCCATGAAACAAGGTAAGTTTATGGACTTCCATAGAGCCCTTATGAAAAACAAACGTGCATTAAGTGAAGACCTTGTTTTACAAATCGCCCGTGATAGCGGCGTAGACGAAGATAAATTGCTTAAGGATATGGCGGATCCGGAAATTGAAACCAACCTTATGAAAACAAAATATCTTGTTCAAAACATTGGCATTTCCGGCACTCCCGGTTTTGTAATTGGTGATCAAATCATTCCCGGTTTTATCTCTTATGAAAAACTAAAAGATATTATCGATGCGGAACGCCAAACGCGAAAAATGTAAATTTTATATCTATTATTACTTTACAAAAAACCGGGCTTCACAGTCCGGTTTTTATCTGTCATAACTGCTTTTTATTATTTAATTTATATTTTTTGGAGCTTTCATTAATGGCCACCGAGCATCAAACTAAAGTCCTGATCATTGGTTCTGGACCTGCTGGTTATACCGCTGCAATATATGCGGCGCGGGCAAACCTAAAACCGATTATCGTACAGGGAATGGAACCCGGCGGACAGCTGACGATTACAACAGACGTCGAAAATTATCCCGGCTTTGCGGAGGCCATTCAAGGCCCGTGGCTTATGGAGCAAATGAAAGCACAGGCTGAAAATGTCGACACGACAATTATTACTGATTTCATAACCGATGTTGATTTTACCAAACGTCCTTTTGTCTGCAAAGGCGATAGTGGCGATACCTATATCGGCGAGACAGTAATCATTGCCACGGGTGCACAAGCCATGTGGCTCGGCCTTCCCTCCGAAGAAAAATTTCAAGGGTCCGGCGTTTCTGCATGTGCTACTTGCGATGGTTTTTTCTACCGTGAAAAAGAAGTGATTGTGGTTGGCGGCGGTAATACTGCCGTTGAGGAAGCCATTTTCTTAACTAATTTTGCGTCAAAAGTTACACTGGTTCACAGGCGTGATGAACTACGTGCTGAAAAAATTCTTCAGGATAGATTATTTGCCAATGAAAAAATTACCTGCGTTTGGGATAGTCAAATTGACGAAATTCTCGGTGATGAACCGCCAATGGGCGGTGTAACAGCAGCGCGCATTAAAAATGTTAAAACCGGTGAATTTTCAGAAATTCCCGCTCATGGTGTTTTCATTGCCATTGGCCATTCACCGGCAACCTCGCTTTTTACCGGAAAAGTTGATATAAATGATCGCGGTTATATTAATACGGCACCCGGTACTTCAGACACAAATATCCCCGGCGTTTATGCCGCAGGTGATGTGACAGACGAAAAATACCGTCAGGCCGTAACTGCCGCCGGAATGGGTTGCATGGCCGCGTTAGACGCAGAGCGATTTATTGCCGCAAACGAGTAATATATAATTAGGAACATCAATGGATTGGGATAAACTTCGTATATTTCATACAGTCGCGAGCGCCGGTAGTTTTACTCACGCCGGCGAAACGCTCGGTTTAAGCCAATCCGCTGTCAGTCGTCAGATCAGAACGCTGGAAGAAAGCCTGCAAACGTCGCTTTTTAATCGCCACGCAAGGGGGCTTATCCTTACCGATGAGGGTGAAACACTTTTTGAAACGACTAAAGATGTCTATTCAAGAATCCATGTCACCGAACAAAGAATACTCGAAGGCACAGAAACCCCGAGAGGCAATCTAAAAATTACCACGACGACCAGCTTTGGGTCCACATGGATGATGCATAATATCAAAAAATTTATTGATCAATATCCGCAAATTCATGTTCAAATGCTTATTGGTGACGAAGATTATGATCTGCTTACCAGAAAAGCCGATGTCGCCATTAGGTTTCACCCGACAGAACATCTCGACCTTATTCAAAAGAAAATAGCCACTTTTCATTATCATCTCTTTGCTTCACCAGATTATTTGAACAAACATGGCAGGCCGAAAACAATCGAAGACCTCGATGACCATAAATTAATCGCTTATGGTGACTTAGCCACCAGTCCGATTCGCAATATTGACTGGTTATTAGAGGACGGCGCCAAGAAAAAACGAAAACCTTTTCTCGAAATAAACAATATTTATGGTGTTTTACAAGCGGTAAAGTCCGGTATTGGCATTGGATCATTACCCGATTATCTAGTTCAGGGTTCAACAAACATTACCCGCGTACTTGAAGAGGCAGATGGGCATGAATTTCCCGCATATTTTGTTTATACGCAAGAGCTTAGAAAATCAAAACGCATTGCCGCCTTCCGTGATTTTATCGAAAAGGAATTCAAAAAAACGCGCTTTTAATCGAGAATTTATTTAATATATTTAACATATTTTAGCTATGCGTTTTTTGCATGTCTGCATTGCCATTTACCCCAGTACTCATTCTCTGAGCAAACATCTATAAACTACCCAGATGTTGAGAAACATCGCTGAATAGTTCTTTAATTATTTCAGTTTGTGGTGGCACCGCATCCTCCCCCTTTTCGGTCCACCACTCGTTTCATAATCTCCCCAAGATATGAAACCTCCCTATATTTTGTGAACTTGCCGGGTCTTATGACCCGGCATTTTTTTTATGTTTAACTCAAACATATAATCCCAGAGAAATACTCACCCTATTGACATGTTAGTCTTTTAGAATCATATTTGTTTCTCTTCATATAAATACGGGGAATAATATGAAATTCACACAGCAAAATAAAAATTATAATAAAAGTGAAGAGTTCAAATTTCATCATAGCGACCTCAAAACAGGCGAACATAAAATCATGGATATTGTGAGGTAGTAATAATGAAGATGAGTTATTTTATATTATTTATTTTTTCATTAGGTACATTATTTTCCTGCGCACAGGAAGATATAAAAAATGACGATGCTATTCTAGCAGATGTAGTTCTTCCTGATGTTATGCCAGAGATCATCAAATTTTTTGACGCAACCATATTTGCAGATAAAAATAATAAGATCGAATATATACCAGAGCCCGATGGTGAGAGGGCGGGAATAAGCTTCCATCTTATAACTGTGGATCGCTTAGGTTCCTTTGCTCCAAAATTGGTAGGGTATATGGGTTTTGCACAGAGATATTTCTCTTCTGAAATTCTTAATAGGATCAGAATTTCTACCGAACCCGGGCAAGTTTCAGATGTACAAATATTTGGAATTAAAGAATTAAACCCAGAAACAATTGAAGAGGCATATTCCAAATATAAGGAATTTGTGCGTACAGAGGTACCAATTGAAAAATCTGAATTTGAAAAGACTGATTTTACCCAATCTTGCTTTATCCAAAGAATAATGACTGCGGGCAAAAGACGCACCTTTTCTGCCATCCTATACAACGGCGATGATACTGAAAATTACGATATTAAAGAAAGGGTCGTTGATTGTTATTTTAGAACTTTTTTTGTTCAATTTGGGGTGTGGCCGTTCGAGACAAGCAATAGAAAATTTTTGACGGTTCCTACTGTCGTTTATCCTGGCTTAGAACCCGGAATGGGGTCGAAAAAAGATATCTTGGAGGTGATGGAAAGGATAAGAAATCAAAAAAATATCCCCATTGATGAAAAGGTGCCAACATTTGCGCTTCGTAGCACGGGGTTTCAAGGGTTTTTAGTAAATGATGATGTATACGTAGGTATGGGCCGTGATGAGTTTTTTCAAATGATCAAAGATAGATATTCACGTTAAGTAGTAACGAAATAGGAGTACAAATGAAATTAAACTATATGACCCAACAGGTTATTCATGTCACCAAATACCAAGCCACCTGCCCTTTTAAGCTTGTCATCATCACCGCGCACACTATAGGCAATGACTTCCATCCCTGCAGCGACAGCGCCCTGAACACCGGGAAGGCTGTCTTCTATTACTAAGCATCGTGCCTGTTCTACCTGCATTTGTTCTGCGGCATAAAGATATAAATCAGGGTATGGTTTGCCGCGCTTTACCTGCGACGAATTATATATCTGGTTATCAAAATAATCACGAAGCCCTGTTAGTCCTAATGTGACATCCATCTTTTCAAAACTGCCGCTTGAGGCAACACATATTTTTTTGCCATGCTCTTTTAATCCAATAATCAGCTTTTCAACACCGTCCACCGCCTTTAGATTTTTTTCAAAAATGGCAAAAGTTTTTACTTGCAACACATCTAAAAAATCATCCGGTAATTTTCGCCCTAACATCTGTTCAGATATTGAAACCACAGCCGACATTGACCGCCCGACATATGTTTCAACCACCTGTGCCACGGTCATTTCGAGGCCATGATCCGCGAGCGCATCACGCAATAGCTCGTCTGCCAGCGGCTCGCTATCCACAAGCACACCATCGCAATCAAATATGATCAGTTCATAATCCATTTTTTAGATTAGGGCTTCGCAAGCTTTTTTAATACGGCCGCATGCTTCGATACGCACATCTTCCGATGTTGCATATGATATGCGAAAATGTGGTGATAAACCAAACGCCTCACCGTGAACCACGGCAACGCCAACACTTTCAAGCAAGTATGTTGAAACATCAAGATCGGTTTCAATCACTTTGCCTTCAGGTGTTTTCTTACCGATAAGTCCAGCACAGCTCGGATACACATAAAACGCCCCTTCCGGTGTTGGACAAGTAAGTCCCGGCACGTCATTAACCATTGCAACCACCATGTCACGACGCTTTTGAAATTCTGCCCCACGTTCTTTTATATATTCTTGTGGGCCGTTCAGGGCAGCAATTGATGCTGCCTGTGATATGGAACACGGGTTTGATGTACTTTGTGACTGAACTTTACGCATGGCGTTAATCAGCCCTACCGGGCCACCGGCATAACCAATGCGCCATCCTGTCATGGCGTATGCTTTGGCCATACCGTTCATAGTTAAAGTACGGCCTTGTAATTTCGGCTCAACGGCGGCTGGTGTATGAAATTCGAAGCCGTCATAAATGATATGTTCATAAATATCATCGGCAAGTACCCAAACATGCGGGTGTCTTAAAATGACATCAGTTAAACTTTTCATTTCATCATATGAATATGCCGCACCGGACGGGTTTGACGGTGAATTTAACATAACCCATTTGGTGTTTTCTGTAATTGCCGCTTCAAGCTGCTCGGCGGTGATTTTAAAACCTGTATCAATGCTTGCCTCGACAAAAACTGGTGTCCCGCCCGCAAGCAGAACCATATCAGGGTAAGAAACCCAGTAAGGTGCCGGAATGATAACCTCATCACCCGGGTTTAATGTCGCAATAAAAGCATTATAAATGGTGTGCTTACCGCCGCAGTTAACGCTGATATTCTCACGAGCATAATCAAGACCGTTTTCACGTTTGAATTTAGCGCAGATTGCATCTTTTAATTCCGGCGTGCCGTCAACAGCCGTGTATTTGGTCTGCCCGTCATTAATGGCCTTAATCGCCGCCTCTTTTACATAATCAATTGTATCAAAATCAGGCTCACCGGCGCCAAGGCCAATAACATCTTTACCAGCTGCGCGAAGTTCCGCCGCCTTATTTGTTACAGCGATCGTTGGGGAAGGTTTAATACGACTGAGAGTATCTGCAATAAACGCCATCTTGATATCCAATTTTATAATTAAGTTAATACAAACAGGAAATTAGAAGAAGTTACAAAATAGTGCAAGAGAGAGATTGCAAAATCAGTTCAATAACCACATATTAAGTCCATGAAACAAGAATATAGCCTTAAATCACCAACAATATTGCAACCACGCGTTTATTATGACCGACCGGCAAAGTCCGAAGGCGGCATAAAGTTTGTAATCGAATCTGATTTTGAACCCGCTGGCGATCAACCAACCGCCATTGCGGCACTTACAGAAGGCTTAAATGATGGTCTGACCGATCAGGTTTTGCTTGGCGTTACTGGTTCCGGCAAAACTTACACAATGGCCAAAATCATTGAAGCGACACAGCGCCCTGCCCTGATCATGGCTCATAATAAAACCCTCGCCGCCCAGCTTTACGGCGAAATGAAAAGCTTTTTCCCTAATAATGCCGTTGAATATTTCGTTTCCTATTATGATTATTATCAGCCAGAGGCCTATGTTGCCCGCTCGGATACATTCATTGAAAAAGACGCCAGCATTAATGAGAGTATTGACCGTATGCGCCACGCCGCCACCCGCGCTATATTTGAGCGGGATGATGTGATAATCGTTGCCAGTGTGTCCTGTATTTACGGTATGGGGGCCGCTGAAACTTACCTGCAAATGGCTATACAGTTTAATCAGGGCATGCTTTTTGAACAAAGAGAGTTAATTAGAAAGCTCGTCGATTTACAATATAAAAGAAATGATGTGGCCTTTACACGCGGTGCGTTTCGCGTTCGCGGCGATGTAATTGAAATATTCCCCAGCCATTTTGAAGACCGAGCATGGCGGCTTGATTTTTTTGGTGATGAACTTGAAAAAATAACGCTTTTTGACCCGCTTACCGGAGAGAAATTAGAAGAACTCAACACCGTAAAACTATATGCCAATAGCCATTATGTGACCCCCGGCCCTAGTATCGATCAAGCGATCAAGACCATAAAATTCGAACTTGAGCAAACGCTTAAAGATTATGCAGCAAGAGGCATGCTGCTTGAAGCGGCAAGACTGGAGCAACGGACAAAATTTGATCTTGAAATGCTGACTGCCACGGGGGTTTGCGCCGGAATTGAAAATTATTCTCGTCACCTTACCGGGCGAAACCCCGGTGAAGCACCGCCGACTTTGTTTGAATATTTGCCGGAAAACATGCTGTTATTCATGGATGAAAGCCATGTTAGCGTGCCGCAAATCGGCGGCATGTCAAAAGGCGATTTCTCGCGCAAATCTACCTTGGCCGAATTTGGTTTTCGTTTGCCATCCTGTCTTGATAACCGACCTTTAAAATTCAGCGAATGGCAATATTTTCGCCCGCAGTCCATTTATGTTTCCGCCACCCCGGGAACTTGGGAGCTTGAACAAACCGGCGGTGAATATGTTGAGCAAGTGATCAGGCCAACCGGACTTACCGACCCACCCGTTGAAATCCGCCCTGTGGAATCACAAGTTGATGATTTACTTCACGAAGTTCGGGACGTTATTAAAAATGGCCACCGGGTTCTTGTGACCACATTGACCAAACGTATGTCCGAGGATTTATCAGAATATATGCATGATAGCGGCCTTAAAGTACGCTATATGCATTCTGACATTGAAACACTGGAACGCATTGAAATTATTCGTGATTTGCAACTTGGAGTATTTGATATTCTGATCGGAATTAACCTACTACGTGAAGGACTTGATATTCCAGAAACCGGCCTTGTGGCAATTCTTGATGCCGATAAAGAAGGTTTCCTGCGTTCTGAAACATCCCTGATACAAACCATTGGTCGTGCTGCGCGTAATGTAGATAGCAAAGTAATCCTGTATGCCGATAAAATAACCAGAAGCATCAAAGCAGCGATGGCAGAAACCGACCGCCGCCGTGAAATACAGGAAGCCTTTAACCTTGAGCATGGCATAACCCCGCAAAGCATTAAAAAATCCATTGGCGATATCATCGGCGGAACCGCAGAAGGCGACCATGTTACCGTATCACTTGGCACCGATAATACCAATAATCTGGTCGGTCATAACTTGCGTTCATATATCGAAGGCTTGGAGAAAACCATGCTCGAAGCCGCAGGCAACCTTGAATTTGAAGAAGCTGCCAGACTTAGAGATGAGATAAAACACCTCGAGGACAAAGAACTTGGCATAGGTTTCGACCCAATTTCTAAGCATATCAGCCCCATCGGACGTTCTACCCTCGGCAGACCGGGAACACGGAAATACCGCAAAAAAAGATAGTAGCCCGACACCAAGAAAATTTTAACCCACCCACTCGCTGAGTTTATAAAACCGCGCGCTAGACTAATTCCCTCTGTACAGGTAATATATTTATATCTCAGGGGAGAAAAAAATGATCTTAAGGCGTTTAACTAAACATATTGATGAGCAGAACTGGTTTGCCGTTGGCCTTGATATGCTTGTGGTGGTGGTTGGTATATTTGTGGGCCTTCAAATATCCAATTGGAATACGGACCGGCAGAATATTACCAAAGGATATAGTTACCTTAACCGTATTGCCGATGAACTAGAACAGGACATCCGTTTTTTCGATACTTCATTACGGATAAACCGTGATAGCGTTGAACGAGGAAATTTTATCCTGCAAACTCTTGAAAATGAAAATCTCGCCATAGAAAGTCCCACTAAATTCATCCGAACAATAGAACGGCTTGGCGGAACATTTCGGACAAATGTATCTGATAATACATTCGAAGAAATAAAATTCAGCGGCAATCTAGAACTTATAACAGATGAAAAGCTACGGAATAAAATCGCCGATTATTATGATTTTATAGAAATGGAACAAAATTGGAGCCATATACGCATTATGATGGAAACCACCTATTTCACACGCAGCGCAGGGATTTTAAAACCCGACCAGATAGGACGTTCTCCGCGGGAGAATGAAGGAATTTACACTGCCGAAGAAGCACAGGAAGTATACCAAGTCTTCAAAAATAAAGCTTCATTGATCGAATGGATACCATCCGTTATCTGGACCAAAAAACAAAGTATACTTTTTGATCAGGAAGCGCAAAGAAGAGCCAAAGAATTACATGCAGAAATTAGAGGCGAACCGATCCAAGAACAACCCGATAAATAATCATCAATTCACCCAAGGAAAATTGCCCCGACTGGCCTTCACACTTTCCAGTCTTATTTCCCCGTCCCGTTCACTGGGCAACCATATGGCATAACCGCCATCATTATAAAAATCCCATCGGTCAAGAACATATTTGGCCGGGCAATTAATTTCTACCGGAACAAGACTGACAATGACATCAGCATTTTGACAATCTTCGGGCAATGCCAATTCATTTTGAACTAATGAGATTAACAGATTATCCGCCCGCGCCGGACGGTATAGGCAACTAAGGGCATCACAGCTCAATTCCCTTCCTTCCGAGTTTTCAGGGGCGAATGTATCATATTTCCATTTTGATACTTTATCTTGCCCGTACCTTTGTCGCCAGCGGTCGCGGACAATACGGCTGCCGTTCATCCGTGAAAGACTGATGGAATTATCCTCAGCCCGCAGGCCAATTGTTCGCCCAGCATTATCAATGAGAATATCGGGCCTGTCATATGTGACGCCAAGTATGATACCAACACCCATTGCGGCAATACCGGCAAATCGCCATTTTAATCGCCATATTCCAAGCCAGAGCGCACCCATGACCATAAATATCAATACTTTTAAATCAATCGCCGGAATTTCAAGTGAAGCACCGGGTAAGTTCGACACCCAATATGCCGTCGCCATTATCACCTCAAGCCCCCAAGACATGGGTATAAGGGCTAATTTCTCTAAGCCAAAAGGCATCAATACCAACGTCACGACAATCCATGGCATTACCCACGACCCCATGACCGGCATAGCGATTAAATTTGCAAGCAAACCAAACAAAACGATTTTATTAAAATGATAAAGCGCAAATGGCGCGATGGCTATTTCCGCGATGAGCGATGTA
>JAESUD010000361.1 GCA_016763335.1 Emcibacteraceae bacterium
CCGATGATCATTGATAACCAATTTCGTTTCTTTGCAGCAATACGGATAGGTGTGTCCATTGGATTTATAATCTGCGCACTAAATATTACGGAACATACGTTGATGCTCCGTATACTGGCTTTAACAATTATTATAGGTGCTCTAGGCAGGTGCATTGGTTTGATAGCTTACGAACAGCCAGACCAATCACTTTATATCACCATCTTTGTGGAAGTTAGTCTCTCCAGTTTACTGATTTGGACACAATCACGGATAGTCAGTAAAAATTGAATATACCTTGCAGTTTCTAATATTACCCCCTCTCGAATAATATGCAAAAAGTGAGATATTGGGCTAATGAACTACAATTTTAATATAGCACATTATTCGTATTGTCCGTTTTGGGTGGTGGTCTCAACTAGTCGCTGCAACACATGCTTCAAATCTCTCTGCTGGAGTTTCAAAGTCCAGCGTCTTTCTTGGTCGTTCATTTAACTCACGCGCCACTCTATTAAGCTGCGCTTGTGAGTGTACAGATAAATCTGTTCCTTTGGGATAATATTGTCTCAGTAAGCCATTGGTGTTTTCGTTGGAGCCACGCTGCCAAGGACTGTGAGGATCACAAAAGTAAACATCAATATCTGTTGCCAGACTAAAGCGTTGATGATCGGCCAGCTCCTTGCCTCTGTCCCATGTCAGGGACTTGTATAATTCGCGGGGCAGTTTCTTTGATTGTTTGATCAAGGCTGTGACCACTGTTTCTGTGTCTTTGCCCGTTACCTTGGCAAGCATCACATAACGGGTATGGCGCTCCACTAGTGTGGCAATATGCGTATTATTGCTGCCAGCAATCAGATCGCCTTCCCAGTGGCCCGGCACCGCACGATCTTCCACCGAGGTCGGACGTTCACGGATCGAGGCCGCATTTTTAATCTGGCCAAGCCCGCTATTCTTCATGGTTGAATGCTTTGATCTTCGAATGGTGCGTTTTGTCCTAAGATACTGAAGTAGCTCCTTTTTTAAAACACCTCGTGCCTGAACAAATAAGCTTCTGTATATGATTTCATGTGACACTTGATTATGTTCTTCCTGTGGATATTCCCGTCTTAGCCATCCCGCAATCTGCTCCGGCGACCAATGTTGCTTGAGCTTCTTTGCAACATTAAGCCTTAAAGTCCGGCTACAGGCAAGCTTGCAAAGCTTAGGACGCTTGGAGCGATTCCATGCTGCCTGATCTGCGGAGGTGGCTCTATAGCGTTTATAACCTTCATTACGTTTAATCTCACGGCTTATGGTCGAAGGCGAACGCCCCAGCTTGGATGCTATAGTGCGGATCGATAAATTGCCGACAATGCTCCTTGATATCTCTTCTCTCTCGGCAAGAGATAGGGAAAGTCTTGACCGCTTGCGATCTGGAGGACGTATGCCGCCCGTAGGGGATAACTGGCCATATATTGATGAGGATGGTCGATCAAAATAGCGGCCAATATCTTTAAGACTATCGCCCTTTAGCCACCGATCCCACATATACTTCTTCTGTTCAGTCGTATATTTTATTCGAGTTCTGTATGTCATATCAATCACTCCCTCTTTTCCTATATTAGAGTAAAGTGTTACGTTGACCACTTGAGACCACCGTCGAAGGCAGCGGTTCGATATTGACAACATTATATAGTGAATAAAAGAATCGTATTTATCACAGTTTCTATCACATTAAATTTATAGGAATTTTATTATTGTTTATTTTCAAAAGGTTAGATATATATATCAATCAGGCTCATAACCTGAAGGTCGTTGGTTCAAATCCAACCCTCGCAACTAAATATAAAGGTCCCTCTATGGGGCCTTTTTTTGTTTCTAGAGGTGCTGTTTATTTTATAAAGGGAGTTGTGAGGGAGTTAGTAAAGGTAATTGGGTAAGCAGTAAGTATTATCATTATCTCCTATAGAAGAAATGGGGATTCTTTCGGCTCAGCTTAAACAAATTACGAAGTTATTCATAATACCCTCATGTTCCTTCCTAAATTCGTGAAATTGGAATTCATCGCAATCTTTGTTCAGGCAGAAACTTAATGGATGGCTGATAGTCATGTTTCTCTACTCATAAGGTTTGAAGTTATATTGCATGTTTTAGTGTTAACTGTCGTTCTTAACGTTATGCGGTTCGCATTAATTTATTGTATTTTGATAAATTTCTTGAAATGGTATTATATTCATGTTAAATACCATTTATAATTTAAATTATAAATGAGAAATGATATGAAACTTACCAATCACTCGCTCGTTGAGCTAGACCAGAACCATCACATACATCCTTTTACTGATAGTAAGGATCTGCATAATAATGGTGTTAGAATTTTAGAAAAAGCCGAAGGTGTTTATCTTTGGGATTCTAATGGAAAAAGATATCTGGATAGTATGTCTGGGTTATGGTGTGTTAATGTCGGGTACGGTCGGCAAGAATTAATCGAAGCAGCATCCGCTCAAATGAAAAAAGTATCTTATTATAACACTTTTTTTGGAACTTCGACTGAAGCCACTACCAGGCTAGCCCATAAAATTGCATCCTTAACACCGGAAGGTCTTGATCATGTGTTTTTTACTAATTCAGGATCAGAGGCAAATGATACTATTGTAAAGGCAGTAAAGTTCTATTGGAATTTGATGGAACAACCTAACAAGAAAACGTTTATCAGTAGGGCATACGGATATCACGGTGTAACCGTGGCAACAGCAAGTCTGTCTGGTTTGGAAGAAATGCATCCACAGTCTGATTTACCGCTTCCAAATTTTGTTGAACATATCGAAGCGCCATATTGGTATAAACATGGAGGTGATCTGGAATTTGAAGAATTTGGTCTAAAAGCAGCAAGAGCACTCGAAGATAAAATTCTTGAGCTTGGTGCTAATAATGTTGCAGCATTTATTGGTGAACCAATTTATGGTGCCGGTGGTGTAATGGTGCCACCGAATAGTTATTGGCCAGAAATTAACCGTATATGTAAAAAATATGATGTGTTGCTTATTGCCGATGAAGTAGTGTGTGGATTTGGAAGAACCGGGGAGTGGTTTGGTTCGCAAACATTTGGGATAGATCCAGATATAATGACGATTGCCAAAGGTCTGTCATCAGGATACTTGCCGATCGCTGCAGCTGTATTCAATAATAAAATTGCCTCAAAAATTATCAATGATGGTGGTGAATGGATACATGGGTTTACTTATTCCGGTCATCCAACGTCAGCAGCCGTCGCATTGAAAAACCTTGAATTACTGGATGAGGGGGGAATAGTTGAGCATGCTAAAAACGGGACAGGACCATATTTTCAAAAGAAACTGAATGAGTTTGCAAACCACCCATTGGTGGGAGAGGTTCGTGGTCGCGGTATGATCGCGGCGCTTGAACTAGTCGAAGATAAAGAAAAACGTCTTTCATATTCTTCTGATAAAGGTGTGGCCGGATATTGTAGAGATTTATGTCTAAGTCGGGGGTTGATCATTCGCGCAGCTAGGGATTGCTTGATGACTTCCCCACCACTTGTTATTACAAAATCTGAAATAGATGAAATGATGAGTATTCTTGGTCAGGCATTGGACGATACATATAGTCACTTTTCATAAAGTTATGAATATATTTCTGAAACTCGGAGTGTATTCTGTTATATAAATACAAAATAAACATCGAGTTGAGAATGAAGTGTGACTAAAATAATAAGCAATCAATTTCACAATGATATTGCGAACCAGATTGTTGAACTCTGGGAGAGTGAAGGATTAAAAGTCGGGGACCGGGTTACGGAACGTAATTTGGCATCGCAGCTTGATGTATCCCGCTCTCCTATTCGTGGGGCTCTTACGTTACTTGTTCAACATGATGTTATTGAGCATATTCCAAATTCTGGATATAAATTGAAAATTGAAAGTGAGCAGCTTTCAAAGCATTTTAAAATTGATCAAGCTTCTGATACTGAAAAACTTTATGAGCGTATTCTTAAAGACCGGTTTACTGAAGTCATTCCAAAACATTTAAGTGAACGTGACTGTATGAAACGTTACGACGTGACACGTGGTCAATTATTAAAAGTGTTCCTACGGTTATCTAATGAAGGCCTTATACATAGGGCGAAAGGGTATGGCTGGTTGTTTGTCGATATGCTCGTTAATGCAAAGGCCTATGAAGCAAGTTATGAATTACGGTTAGCCATAGAACCAGCCGCGCTTCAAGTGCAAGGGTTTCAGATAGATGAAGATAAGTTAGAACGTTGTTATCTTAAACATAAGAAGGTTTTGGAAAAGGGCACACAATCTATATCCAGTAGTGATTTATTTGACTTGGATGCGGAAATGCATGAGCTTTTAATGTCTTTTTCTGGAAATCCATATTTTCTTCAAACTATTCAAAATCAAAATAGTCTCCGGCGGGTTGTTGAATATCAATCTATTGATATAAATGAGCGGACGGAAGAATCTTGTAAGGAACACTTAGAGATTCTCGACGCTTTACGTAACGGAAAACGTGAGCTAGCGTCCACTTTGCTCACTCGTCATCTCTATCTGGCGAGTGAGGCTCAGAAAACTTTCGAAAATAAATAATTTTTTAGATGCTTCTCAGATGGAATGATTTCGGGCGGGTTACTTGCAGATAACCGTATTCACCCAATGAATACCCTCTTCCAGAGTTTTTAAAGCCGCTCCAAGTCAAGCTTGGGTCAAGATAATCACATCGGTTCATAAATATCGTGCCGGCATCAATTCTGCGGCCTATATTTTTAACGGCCCCTTTATCGGCAGACCAGATGCTTGCCGTTAAGCCAAACTCACTATCATTGATAAGGCGAATAGCTTCTTCGTCGGAATGTACTTTCATTATACCGGCATTTGGTCCAAATGTTTCTTCCTTCATAAAGGTCATTTCATGATTAACATTGGTTAAAAACTGCGGGGAAACATAGGTTCCTGTATCTGGCAAATGATCTATGTTCTGCTTAGAAAGTAACGCAGAGGCCCCGCAGTTTATTGCGTCGTCAATTTGGCACTGAATTTTTTCTGCAGCATGTTTGTTAATTACCGGCCCCAGCATTGTTTCATGTAGTGTTGGTAGACCTAGTTTGAAAGCTTCAGAAGATTTAAGAATTTGATCAATAAGGTCATCATAAATATCCGCATGAGCATAGATACGTTCAATGCCACAGCAAGATTGGCCACTGTTAAAAAGGGCGCCTTCAACAATGTTTTCAGCCGTAAAGGATATGTCTGCATCTGGTCTGATATAGGCGGCGTCTTTACCTCCTAATTCCAGTCCGACAGGAATAAACCGACCTGCTGTTGCGGCTTCAACACGCCGACCTACATTAACGGAACCTGTGAAAATTACGCCGTCTATTCCTTCGTTGCGCAGCAGTTTTTCGTTGTCTTCATTAGTGAGATGTAAAAACTGACATATGCCAGATGGTAATCCGGCTTTTAATAAACATTCAACTAATGTTTCAGCGCAAAGGGCGGTGTATGGTGAGTGTTTAATAATAACACTATTTCCGGCTAGTAAGGCTGGGATCAAAGAATTAATAACGGTTAAAAATGGATAATTCCAAGGCGCAACAATGAGAAGGGTTCCAAGTGGTTCTCTTTCAATATAACGCTCTATGTTTCCATCATTTTCGTGTTGTAGCTTTTTGAGGGCTGTTGCACCGATAGATAACATTTTATTTGCACGATCAACTACACCTGCAACTTCTCCAGGCGTGAAGCGTATTGGGCGTCCCATTTGTTCCGTAATGCTGGCAGCGATTATATCTTTTTTACTTTCAAATATTTTGATGAAAAGCTTGAGGATTTTTAAACGTTCTTCAAATTCTAGTGAATGCCAATCACGTATATTAAGCTTCGCCCTGCCAATTGTTTCATTAACTATTGTTGCATTGGCGTATTCTCTTGTTGCAATGGTTTGGCCATCGTTGGGGGATATGATGGAAAAATTATTGGACATTGTTAATCCTAACTTGTTTCTAAATAACGGGCGAGTTCCCAGTCTGTAATGGCTTGATTGAATTTTACTTCTTCGGCTATACGGGTTTTTGCGTAATGGTTTATAAAACCGATATCAAAAAATTCTTCAGCCGCTTCTGAATTAACAAATAAATTTGCTGCTTCTGAAAGTGAGGCCGGTAACTTGAGTTCAGTTGGCGATACTTGAGAATAGGCGTTGCCAGAAGATATAGGGGTAGGTTCAATTTTACTTTTTATACCCCATAAACCAGAGGCAATTACGGCTGCCATTGCTAAGTACGGATTGCAATCTGCTCCGGGGACACGGTATTCAATGCGTTGGCTTTTCTCTGAACCAGGAATGATCCGTAAGGCAACGGTACGGTTATCAATACCCCAACTTCCCCAAGTTGGTGCCCAGAAGTCAGGGTTTAATCGTTTAAAAGAATTAACTGTTGGCGCTAATAAAGAAAGAAATTCAGGCATTAATTTTTGTTGTCCACCAATAAAATGACGCATTTTTTCACTTATGCCAAATTCATTGTCATCATCGTAAAATATATTGGTGCCATCTTCGTTTTGTAATGAAATATGAATATGGCCACTTTGTCCCTGTTCCTTCATTGTCCATTTAGCCATAAACGTAACCATCAGTTCATTTCGAATGGCGATTGTTTTCATCACGTTTTTAAAAAGAATTGCCCGGTCAGCAGTTTCAATTGCGCTTGAGGCGGAAATGGCAACTTCCATAAATCCTGCCCCGGTTTCTTCGTGTAATCCTTCAAGAGGGATGTTCATTTCCTGGCAAGTTGTCAGAATTTCGTTGTAGAGCTCGGATGCTACGGAAGTTCTGAGTACTGAATAACTATTCGACCCAGGAGAAAGCGGGGTTAAGTTGTTATAATTTTTCTCCCGAACGCTATTTTCCGTTTCCTGAAACATTGTAAATTCAAATTCCATGCCGCTAAAAGCATGGAATCCCATTTCTGCGGCTTTATCACAAACAGACTTAAGAATTGAACGAGGGCAATATGGAGTGTATTTCCCTGCAAAATTTGCGAGATAAAATGGGGTGCCATTTTCAAGTGGCAAGTTCCGTAAAGTAGATTGATCAATTGTTATGGGTGCATCGGGAAATCCTGTATGCCAACCTGTTAGATTAAGGCCGTCTATGATGGTATCTTCTCTATCCCAACCAAGCACAACATCGCAGAAACTCGCGCCGTTTTTAAGTGCACTCTTAAACTTTGCATTAGATATATATTTGCCACGAATTATACCGTCAAGATCAACTATGCCAATTTTGACATGCTGGTTATCTTCTATTGCATTGGTTGAAATCATTTTTTCAGTTGGTACCATTGTGGGTTCTTTCATACAAAAAATCGTCTTTAGGGAATTTATAAATGGTATTATATATAGATAAAAACCCATATGTAAATATGTATAATTTAAATTCCATGTGAAGCTAAGCAAATTCAACAAAGCGGTATATATTTTATTTTATGAACCAATAAAAAGGAAAATTAGATAAATATTTTATTGATTTGGTATTTAAAATGAAATATATACCAATTATCAATAATTTAATAGGATTCGTTATGAAGGTTAGTTTGGTTCAAATGAACGCAATAGATAACAAGCAAGTTAATTTGAAAGTTGTGAATAAGTTAATTCGGAAAATTGTTGCTGTTGAAAGTCCTCGATTGGTTGTTTTGCCGGAATGTTTTGATTTTCACGGTGGCACGACAGAAACGGCAACAGCAGAAGCAGAATGTTTTCCGGATGGTCAAAGCTATAATTTTTTAAGTTCTATTGCTAAAGAACTGGGAATATACCTCCATGCTGGAAGTATCATCGAGAAGTTTGATGGTAAAATTTACAATTCTACTGTCGTCTTCGATCCGCTCGGGTCAGAGGTAGCGCGTTACCGTAAAATTCACTTATTTGATATTGAGACACCGGACGGTGTTATTTACAAAGAATCCGATACATATGATCGCGGAGATCAGATTATTACTTATGAAATTGATGGCGTCCGTTTTGGTTGCACAATTTGTTATGATATTCGGTTCCCTGAACTTTATGCTGAACTGGTTAAAAAAGGTGCGGAAGTTATTGTCATTCCGGCGGCATTCACAAAGCAAACAGGCGAGGCTCACTGGGAATTATTATGTAGAGCGCGAGCCATTGAAACACAAACTTATGTTTTAGCGTGTGGCACTACTGGTACGCATGTTGAAGACGGTGAAGATAGGTATACTTACGGAAATTCAATGATTGTTGACCCATGGGGCAAAATTTTAATCCGGGCCGATCATGAGGTTTGTACGGTAACATCAACAATTGATTTAAATTATGTCAGTGAAGTTAGAGAAAAACTTCCTGCCATAAATCACCATGTGCTTTAGGATTAAATGATGAACAATAAAACATGTATCGCTTTTTGGTTTTCAACACCTAATGTCTGTTTACTTGAAATGGTTAATCAGGCGGGGATAAAGCACATCGTGCTCGATATTGAGCATGGCTTATTTGGCTTAAAAGATATTGATCACTTTATTCTAACCGCGAAATTATATGGCATGACTGTACATGCAAAAACGCTTGCACCTGAAATGGGTCCTATTCAACAAATGTTGGACTTGGGGGCAGATTCAGTAATCATTCCCCATATTGAAGGGTTTGAGCATGCGAGCGATATTTGTGCTTATGCGAAATATCCGCCTATCGGAAAACGAAGCGCTGCGGGAGGGCGAACCGTTGATTATCGTGCTGATCAAGAAGGGCATTATGAAAGACAGAATGAAAAAGTAAAATGTTACCCGATGATAGAAACGGAAGGGGCATTACGTGATATTCACGAAATATTATCCCTTGATACCGTTGATGGGGTATTTATTGGCCCTACAGATTTAGCCTTATCACGTGGTCGGGGCCGCTACCAATTTAGCGAAGAAGACCTGAGCGATATTATGGAAATTATCGAAGCAGTGAAACTATCTGGTAAAAGGTGGTTAATGCCTGCGTGGCGTAAAGCAGAACAACAACTCTCTATAAATTTTGATGCCTATTGTATGGTTGTGGAAGAAGAGCAGGGTGTCATGATTAATGGCTTAGATTTATGCATGAAAAGTTTAAATCAATGAGAGGTCAGTTAG
>JAESUD010000362.1 GCA_016763335.1 Emcibacteraceae bacterium
TCGAACAGCTGACAACGTTCATTATCGAGCACTATTTCAATAAATCTAGTAGAAGAGTAATATTGGTTTACTTAATACATTTTTCCGGGGTATGAGTGTCTATTAAATAGGCAACGCGCCAGCCTTCAGGGTGTTTTACCAGTGTAAACTGGTTGACGCCGCATGATTTAAGTTCGCCGTCGATGGCGATTGTGAAGGGGGCCCATGCTACGGCAAGGGGGCCTTCGACGTGTATTTCAACATCAAATATTTGTTCGTCGGCCTGGCCCGGCTTTAAGGACCCTACCCATTCAATCCAACCCGATGCATCGTCACGCACAACCGGTTTATCTGGGCTAATGCGATCTAGGGCCGTGTCCGGCAATAGTAATGATTTTAAAGCTTCATCGTCCCCTGCCCGCATGGCATCAAAAACCTGATCCAGTACCGCACGAACCTCTGCTATTTCTTCCGGTGTGGCGCCATGACTATTAAGTGGTACGGCACAAATCATCACTAAAGGCAGTAATGTTTTATAAGCTTTATGCAACATCAACTTTCTTCAACTTTTTCTTTATGAAATATTCTTTCAACGGCAATATAAAACATCGGTACAAAGAAAATAGCGAGGAATGTCGCGGCGAGCATGCCGCCCATAACCGCAACACCGATTGCATTCTGGCTTCCTGAACCAGCACCCGTAGCAAACGCAAGCGGCGAAACACCAAGGATGAAGGCAAGTGAAGTCATCAAGATCGGGCGAAAACGCTGACGCGCGGCAAGGGCCGTTGCTTCCATCAAGCTCATACCGTCTTCATGAAGTTCTTTGGCAAAGCCGACAATCAGGATCGCATTTTTAGAAGCAAGCCCCACTGTGGTCAGTAAAGCCACCTGAAAATACACATCATTGGCCATGCCAAACATTTTACTGCCGATTACGGCACCAAGCACACCAAGCGGCACAACGAGCAACACCGCAAGTGGCACAGCCCAGCTTTCATAAAGCGCCGCCAGACATAGGAACACGACCAGAACCGAAATTGCATAAAGCATAGGCGCCTGCGAGCCAGTTAGACGTTCTTCATAGGACAAACCGGACCATTCAATACCAAATCCGTCCGGTAATGTGGCAATGATTTTTTCAATTTCATCCATGGCCACGCCGGAACTAACGCCGGGTGCGGGGGAACCTTGGATATTAATTGATGCGACGCCGTTAAACCGTTCGAGTTTCGGCGGCCCGAATTCCCAACTTACGGTCGAAAAGTTATTAAAAGGGATCATTTGTCCAAGGTTATTTCGCACATACCATTCATATATATCTTCTGGCATCATGCGAAATTCGGCATCGCCCTGAATATAAACGCGCTTGATCCGTCCTTTATCGACAAAATCATTTACATAACTAGACCCCCACGAAATCTGCAAAGTTTGGTTAATATCACTAAGGGAAAGGCCGAGGGCAGACGCTTTCTCGCTATCAATATCAATTTTAATTTGCGGCACATCGTCAAGACCAAGAGGACGAACACCAATTAATAATGGGTTTTGCGCCGCCGCGCCAAGTATCTGGTTTCGGGCATTCATAATCGCCTGATGACCTAATCCGGCACGGTCCACTAAATGAAAATCAAAGCCGGAAGCATTTCCAAGTTCCTGAATAGGTGGTGGGAAAAAAGCAAAGGCAAAGGCGTCTTTAATTTGTGAAAACGCCCCCATCGCCTGACCAAATATTGAAAAGACACTTTGACTGTCTTCTTTTCGCTCGTCCCAATCTTTAAGACCGACAAAGCCCATTCCTGAATTTTGTGCCGCGCCTGCAAAACTAAAACCAACAACGGTGAACAAATGATTTACATTTCTGCTCTGTTCATCAAGGAAATAATCTTCAATCTGGTGAACGCTTTCCAGTGTCCGTTCCGCCGTAGCGCCGGGCGGAGTTGTCACCATCATCATCATCATTCCCTGATCTTCGTTTGGTAAAAATGACGTGGGAAGGGTCATGAAAATATAAATCATGCCAGAAGTAAGCACCACATAAATAAGGAAGAATCGTGCGGTTCTACGCACCATATATGACGTGCTATTCTGATAAAACACCCTCAGACGGCTGAAATATTTATTAAACAGTCCGAAAAACCCCGTGGTTGACCGTCTTTCGCCTTCTTTTTCCTGCTTTAAAAATGTCGCGCATAATGAAGGTGAAAGAACAAGAGCAACAATCACCGAAAGGGTCATGGCAGAAACAATCGTTAATGAGAACTGCCTATAAATCACCCCGGCCGAACCGCCGAAAAATGCCATTGGCACAAACACCGCCGAAAGAACAACGGCAATACCAATAAGCGCGCTGGTGATTTGCTTCATTGATTTTTTGGTTGCTTCTTTAGGGGATAACCCCTCTTCGCTCATAATACGTTCGACATTTTCGACTACGACAATGGCGTCGTCGACCAAAAGACCGATCGCAAGCACCATAGCAAACATAGTAAGGGTATTAATAGAATATCCAAACAGCGATAAAATCGCAAATGTACCAAGCAAAACAATAGGCACGGCAATTGTCGGGATTAACGTGGCGCGAATATTCTGCAAGAATAAAAGCATTACCAGAAACACAAGTCCGACCGCTTCTATGAGTGTATAAATTACGGATTCAATCGAAAGCTCAATAAACGGCGTTGTATCAAACGGATAAACATACTCTATACCTTCCGGAAGAAATTCAGCTAGCTCCGCCACGCGTTCCTTTACCCGCCGCGAAGTATCAAGCGCGTTTGCCCCGGAAGAAAGGCTCACGGCAATGCCGCTAGCCGGATGTCTATTGTAACGGGCAATGACTTCGTAATTTTCAGAACCAAGTTCAAGTTTTGCCACATCACGCAGGCGTACTTGCGATCCGTCAGTATTAACCCGTAATATTATACTGCCAAATTCTTCAACCGTTTGGAGCCTCGACTGCGCGGTTATTGTCGCGTTTAATTGTTGGCCGCTAATGGCCGGAAGAGCACCGATTGTCCCGGCGGATAAATCAGTATTTTGGACCCTAACCGCATTTTGAACATCAAGCGGTGTCAGATTAAAACTTAAGAGTTTTTCAGGGTTTAGCCAGATACGCATGGCATGTTGGAACCCAAACACCTGTACACTGCCAACACCATTAACCCTTGAGAGTTGATCTTGAAAAGTTGTGACGACGATATCGCCAATGTCTTCTTGAGTATAGGTATCATCCTTTGCGTATAAACCCACAACCAGCATAAAGTTTCGCGTGGCTTTAATAACGGTGACACCGACTGCCTGAACTTCCTGCGGCAGAAGTGCAGTGGCGGCTTGTACTTTATTTTGTGTTTGCACTTGGGCGATATCCGGATCAGCATCCGGTTCAAACGTTAGTGTTATCACCGCCGAACCATCAAGGCTACTAGACGAGAAATAACGTAAATGATCAATACCGACCAGACGCTGTTCGATCACTTGCGTGACCGCATTTTCCACGGTTTCCGCCGATGCGCCAGGATAAAAAGCCATAATCGCCACTGTTGGTGGCGCTACCTTCGGGTACAATTCTATGGGTAATCCACGGATAGAAAGTATCCCGGCAAGCATAATAATAATAGCGATAACCCACGCAAAAACTGGTCGTTCAATAAAAAATAGTGCCATCTTATTCTATCCTATTAGCCTATTAATCTTTTATGATGCCGGTGACCATGGTGAAGGTGATACTGTCATTCCCGGTCTAATTTTTTGGTATCCTTCAATGACAATCGTTTCATCAGCGGCAATGCCGGATGATACAATCCATTGATCTTTATAAGCCCCGCCAACTATTATCGGGCGTGGGGTGACCTGATTATTTGCATCAATTACCCAGACCGTTAATGTACCGTCCGGGTTTCTGATCGCAGCCCTTTGCGGAACAAGCACAGTATCAAGAGTACCCAAATCAATTTTAGCACGAACAAACAACCCCGGAAGTAAAGTTTGATTTGGGTTTGGTATTAATGCCCGCAGTCCAACCGACCCCGTTGTCTCTTCAACAACGACATCTGAAAATTTAAGCTCGCCCATTTCAGGATGGGTTAAGCCGCTGGTACTGTCCAATATAATCTCGACCGGAATATCGGTTTTTCCAGCCATTTCTGCACGCATACGCATTGCATTAACCCCCGGCTGACTGATATCAACATAAATCGGGTCAAGCTGGGTAATCATTGCGAGGCTTGCTGATTGATTTGTCGTAACCAATGCTCCCTCGGTAACAGAAGACCTGCTGATGCGTCCGGAAATTGGCGCATAAACGCGAGTGTAATCAAGATTAACCTGCGCCACTTCCACCGATGCTTCCGCCACGGCAATTGAGGCAATTGCTTTTTCCAAATCCGCTTTAACATCGTCATATGCCTGCCCGCTTACGGCATTGGTTTTTATAAGTTCAACAAAACGCGCTTCTTTAGCGGTAACGGCTCTTAGGTCTGCTTGCGCGCTAACTAAGTCAGCTTTTGAACTGGCGAGCGCGGCTCTATATGGTGTGTCGTCAATTTGGTAAAGGGCTTGCCCCTTTTCAACGAACGAGCCTTCCTCAAATGTGCGCGCGGTAATGATACCGTTTACCTGTGGTCTTATTTCGGCTTGACGAAATGCAGATATACGGCCCGGCAGGGTTTCCTCGCGAGAGATAATTTCTGTTTTCAACTGAAGAACGGAGACCGCCGTTGGTGGCATTTGCCCCATTTGCGAACCCGCTTGTTGGTCGCCAGACATAAAAAACCATGCTGCAACAGCAAGTATGACAACAACCAGTATTGTGATTAAGAAACGTTTAGACACCGATAATACCCTCTAATTTTTAATTATGTTATTAGTTAACATTAGCATTTATTAAATATCAAAACAACAAAAGTAAACACGCCACAGAAAAATAATCCATCACAGCATTTTACCTTTCTAAACATGATCCAACCCAGACACCGATATCAGCGTTTAAATGGATAGGCATTCGAAAGTTGGTTCTGACTTTAAACATGTTTTTTCGCGATAGTGCCGGCAGCCCAATCGCATCTGTACAAAGTCCAAGTCAGGTCGAAATCCATCCACCTTAACACTGAAGTCCGCGCCAGAAAATTATTAAAGAAGCTGGTTCTAATTTACAGTCTCAATAATGACATATTCTGCTCCATAATGTAGGAAATACAATTTTATATAAATTTTATTTTTTAATTTAAAAATTACAAATCGTAATTAACTAGGCAGGAAAACTAACGTTATGAAAAAGATAATTATAAGCAACCTATGTATATTTGCATGTTCAGTCAGTATGGCGCATGCACAGGATGGTCAGTGGTATGCTGGCCTTGATGGGGCTTATAGCATACTCGGAAAAGAGCAATCCAATGGTTCTTTATTAAATTTAAACAACCATTTCAATGATGGGGTCGCCGTCGGCGGTTCGGTAGGGTATGATTTTGGGAAATTCCGCTTAGAGGGTGAATTTGGCAAACATTTTCATTCTGCGGATCGTTTTAATATAATCAATGATGGTGGCCTTGGGTTAGGTGGCACTGGCAATCAAAATGCCGCCTCTGGCAAATCAAATGCTACACATTTAATGCTGAATGCGATCATGGATTTTGATGGATTAATAGGCGACAGTAAAATTGAACCCTTTATTGGTGGCGGACTGGGTATCACAGATGTAAAATGGAGCAATTTAGCGACAACGTCGGCGGGTATATCTTCTGCTTCAGATACAGTTTTTGGCTATCAAATGTTTGCAGGATTGCGTGCACCAATATCCGAATCCGTTGAACTATCGTTAAAATATCGCTACATGGGCACAAATGACAGCAGTATGACAGATAGAATAGGCAATGTGTTTAAAGCATCATATGATGTCCATGACATTGTCATTGGTCTCGTCTACCGTTTTGGTAAGAAAAACAACTCTGTAGCAGATAAAATGCCGCAACCAATTGCTATTGCAAAACCTGCCCCTGCCCCGATTGCTGAGGTTAAACCAGTAGTCGTCGTTCCGAAACCAGCACCAAAACCGAAGCCTGTTGTCATCAATAAAGGGCCGCATTCCATATATTTTGGATGGGACAGTATTGAAATTGATAAAGCCGCAAGAATGGCAATTAATGATGTTGTTATTGAAACAAAAAAAGCAAAAGAAGTAACCGTAATGGTTGATGGTTATACGGACCGATCCGGATCCAATAAATATAATGCTAATTTATCTTTAAAAAGAGCCGAAGTCGTTAAAAATGAACTTATCAGACTGGGCGTTGATGCAAATTCAATTGCCATCGGCAGTCATGGTGAAAACGTGAACGAAACAACCACGGCTGACGGCATAAAAGAAAGAAAAAACCGTCGGGTCGTTATAACATTGAAATAACCCACTTTAA
>JAESUD010000363.1 GCA_016763335.1 Emcibacteraceae bacterium
ACGGGAGGACACTATGTTTAATTCATTTAAAATAATTCTTATCATCACATTAAGTGTAATAATTTCTAGCTGCAAAGCCAAAAACACAGCCCGTGAAATGTTTGAGGCCGCTGCTGCGCTGCCCCATGTTCCCGGCATCAGTGTCGCCATCGCTGATCAAAATGGTATCATTTGGGCGGAGGGTTTCGGATATGCCAATATTGAACACCAAATCCCAATGGACACGAATACCAAAATGCGTATCGGTTCTGTTGCCAAAATAATCACCACTGCCGCCATGATGAAAATGGTCGAACAAGGTGAACTGGACCTTGACCGAAATATTCGTGACTATATCCCCGAATGGCCAGCGTCCCATGATCCCATTACCTTGCGCCAGTTAGCGGCCCACACCGCCGGCGTTCGTCATTATAATGGCACCGAGTTTTTATCAAATACCCAATATGAAAACTCCGTTACCGCCCTTGATATTTTTAAAAATGACCCGCTTAATTTTACCCCTGGAAACGGTTTTAGCTATACCACCTATGGCTGGACGGTTATTTCCGCTGCAATGGAAAGTGCTAGCGGAAATAGTTATAAGCAACTCATCAACGAGCATGTCCTCACCCCGTTATCTATGAACGACACCACATTTGATGATACGGCGCCTATCATTAAAAACCGTCAAAGCCCTTATAGTTTTGAAAATGGCGAGCTGGTCAATACGGCCCAAGTCAACGCCAGTTATAAATATGCCGGTGGCGGTTTTCTTGCCACGCCTTCTGATGTCGCCAAATTTGCAATTGCCCACGCAACACCGGGATATTTAAAGGCAGAAACCCTGTCTGAAATGTATCAAAAACTTGAACCATCCCCCCACGGCATTGGCTGGATTATTGGTTTTGATGATTATAAAAATAATTATTCAACTGTCAGCGAAGAAAACACAGACATTCTACGAATGATGAATGAGCACCCCAATACGGTAATGCATTCAGGCGGTAGTGTTGGTGGCCTAACCATGATGCTATTATGCCTTGACCATAACCGCGCTGTTGCCTTAACCAAAAATGTCAGCAATAGCCCGGGAAATCAAAACGATTTGGGAGATCATTTCTTGCTCGCGCTAAAAACACTCGATATTTTTCATAATAATTAGATTTGGATAAATGCTTTACTGGGCCGCTTCTTCGGTCAGGATAATGTCGAGCACCAATTTTAAATTGCCGTGGATATCATCATCAATAATTCCGCCGAATTCCGGGGCAAGTAACCTGTCATCACAAACATGAAAATATGATTTTTCATCGGTTAGAACCACGCTGTCTTTTTCGGCAAAAAAGTTGGAATTTTGCATGATATGATATTCCATCAGATAATCATGACGGTTTTGAAAATAATAATTCATATCCGCCTTGCCACCATCCCCCGTCGAAGACACCCGAATTGCCGTTAATTCATCATCCTGATAATAAGCATCAATCACTGTCTTGCCCATAGATCGGCCAAAATTCACATCAAGTATTTTATGGGTATGCGCTGCATAATCCATATTTATAAGCCCTGAAAGACCTCTCGCTGTACATACTGAGCTCTCTGGTTCCTGAGCTAAAACCGATTGAGCAAAACTAAACACAGAAACCACTAAAAGAGGTTTTAAAAAATTTCCGTTTAAAAACACATGTAATCCTTATTTATAGGGTAATTCAGCAGTATCTTAAAAATCTTCACCGCTAAAAGCAACGACTTCACAAAATGAAATCAACAATAAAGCCTGCTGACATTCTGCTAGTGCATCGCTTTGGCTGTCATACTGGCCGATAATAAGACGGTTGTAATTACGCCCGCGTATGGTGGCCTGGCCGATTTTAATAGGTTTACCCTGAATAAGCACTGGCAGTTGGCGTTCAATTGCCCGAATACCCGGTGCAATGCTTTCCCGCAGTTCATATGACGCTACATGAAGCCCGTAACCCCCGTCTGGCGCGGTAATACGAGGCATATCTGCAGATGCATTTTCAGACGCCGCCGCAATCTGGCTTTCATTTGCCTGATCTAACATTTTCTTTGTTTCACTTGCTTCCGCCCGGGCCGCTTCCAAGTCAGATTTTAATGAGCTGTTTTCTTCCTGCATCATTTGAAGCTCGCGTTCCGCAGCGGCAATTCTCATTCCCTGCGTTATCAAGGCCTGATCTTTTTCAGCAAGCATTTCTTCCGGTGTTGGCGCAGCCGGTTCCATCATTTCAGCTTCCGCCGGGGCTTCAACTTCCATACTGGAAAGCTCATCATCCTCCCCGCCGAAAAGGCCCCCAATGGTGCTGCAACCACTTAGCAATAAAACACTAGAAATAGTCATAAATGCACCTTTTAAATATGCATTTTTTATACCAAAATTGAACTTGTTCATCTATAAGGCCTTATATTTTTTTACAATATATTAACCATAGACGTTAACCATGGTAACAATCAAGTCATAAAACCAATAAATTATCATAACCAGTTATAAACAAACATAAATAATAAACAAACGGCATCACCTCAGATCATCCGTTGTCTAATAAAATATAGTTTAATTTGCGGTTACTGGCCCGATATCCGTAACAATTTCTGTTATTTTATTAGCGGGAAAACCTGAAATTTCCGAATGCTTGCGAATAATTTCCTCGCCTGTCGCATTATAAATACAAAATGTTTGATTTTGCGCAACATAACTTTCCACCCATTCAATACCCGAACCAAGTTCAGCCAATACCTCGTTGGATCTGGCCGCCGCCCCCTTAAATTCTTCATGTTCAAAGCTACCAATTTCCGAAATGTGTCTTTCGATCATATATTTTTTCATCATCTCTCTCCTGTTGTTAATAAAATTCAGAATAACGGGAATTAAACCTCGCTCAAGTCCATGAAACAGTACCCACCGGTACAAAATTCTGACCAGTACAAACTCTGTACTATAAGCATTCCGCCGATTATGGTATAAAGATTGCAAATAAAAACAGGGTATAAAAATGAATATTAAAGGGAGCTACGGACAATATTGCCCACTTGCCATGTCAGCAGAATTCCTCTGTCAAAGGTGGACTATGTTAATTTTGCGAGAAATCATTTTCGGCTCAAGTACATTTAACGACATTGCCCGTGGGGTGCCGCGCATGTCACGAACATTGCTTTCTAACCGCTTAAAAGAGTTGGTCAAAGTCGGCGTCATCGACCGTCATGAAAGAAAAACTGGCGGGCGTATCGAGTATAAATTTACCAAAGCCGGTGAAGCATTAAAACCCGTTGTTTTCAGCATGGGTGAGTGGGGACAACAATGGCTTCAGTCGAAACCTTCTCTGGAAAATATTGATGTCAATCTGCTCATGTGGGACATACGGCGAAATACCAACCCCTTACCCCAATTACCAGATCCTTTTATTGTTCATATATTTCTTACCGACGTCCCCGACAAAAAAGCCGACCACTGGCTCGTCTATGAAAATGGTGAAGTTGACCTTTGTCATATCGATACGGGCTTTGACGTTAATGTCACAATAGAAGTCAGTATTCAGAAACTCACCGAAATATGGATGGGTTGGGTAAATTTTGACAAGGCTATAAAAGACCGAACCATGATAATAGAAGGACCGAACCAGTACACGTCAATCGCCCGTGACTGGCTCGGCCAAAGCACAGTAGCCCACTTGGCCAAAAATGCCCCTGAATTACAGATTAATTACTAATCAACCAATATTGACAAAAACACTATTATCAACATTTGCGATACCGCCAGCCATCAACTTAACGAGCTTGTCATCCTCATGGGTTAAATTGACAATGATCTCGCTTTTTGACGGTTTGTCCATAAAGAACCCTTGTTCAATGATAATCTTGTCACATTTAAAATACATATGATCAAAAAGATAAGCGCTTAAAGTACCGGCTGCCATGCCTGTTGCACTTTCTTCGGGGATACCATAGCGCGGGGCAAACATGCGGGTTGTCACATTATGTGCCTTATCAACGGGATCAGTGGTAAAGGCATAAAACCCGATTAAATCATATTTTTCACTAATTTCATTAATGGATTTAAAGTCAGCATCAATCCGGGAAAGTGCCGCATTGTCTTTAAGGGGAACGATTAGAAATGATACACCCGTATTTGAAACTTTTGGATCATAGCCTTCTTTCAAATCATCTTTTGTTAATGATAATGATTTCATGACAATCTCAACATCCCCCTCATCCAAATCTTTATAAAATTGTGGAATTTGTTCCATATACGCATAACCGTCTTCCAAAATGATATCACGGTTTCCGTCAATTGTTTCCTTCACCGCAAACTTTTTTGAAATTTCACCCTTTTGATTAAGGTAAGAAAAAGCAGCGATCGTCGCATGACCACAATGGGCGATCTGTTTATTTGGTGTAAAAAATTCAAGTTTATAATCCGCAACTTCGGAACTGGAAACAAAGGCTGTTTCAGGAAACCCTGCCGCTTTAGCAATTTTTTGTTTTTGTTCGCTGCTAAACCGATCTGCGTTCAACACAACACCGGCTGGATTACCACCTTCACCATTATAGGTGAAAGAGTTCACTAAATTAACTTCGATATTCGGCTCTCTATCAATATGCGACATTATCGTTGCTTTCATGCTTGCCATACTTTTCATAATAAATTCCATTTCATAATAGGTTTTAACTTGACCCAAACCTACAAATATTATTATATCGAGTAAAACGAATATATTAGATGCAAACAATCGATTATTTCGATAGTAAGGTTTTATCATGGATACAAAACAGCTTAATACCTTTCGCCATTTAGCAAAAAGTTTGAATTTTTCCAAAACTGCGGAAGAATTACATTTTGCACAGTCAACTGTGTCTGCACAAATTCGTTCCCTTGAAAATGAATTACGCCTCACTCTATTTGACCGCTTAGGTAAAAAGGTAGTCCTGACCGAAGAAGGAAAAAGTGTCCTTCAATACGCCAATCGCTTTATGACCATCGAAGAAGAATTCATCACGACTTTAAAAAA
>JAESUD010000035.1 GCA_016763335.1 Emcibacteraceae bacterium
CCCCTTGATATGACCATGCAGATGCATATGTTTGGTTTAATGTACGGACTTACCGATGAGCTTACATTAATGACAATGGTGCCATACATTAAAATTTCGATGAACCTTCAAACGCGTATGGGGATGAATTTTTCGACAAGTTCAAAAGGTATCGGAGACATTAAAGTAGGCGTTCTATATTCACTTTACAAACAAGACCGCACTAACTTAATTTTAAACACAGTATTAAGTATACCGAGTGGCTCAATTGATAAGCTTGGCAATACGCCCATGGGCACAAATATGCAACTCCCTTATCCAATGCAAATAGGGTCAGGTACATATGATTTAATGCCCGGATTAACTTACACATCCGGCGTTAATAATTGGTCATGGGGTGCGCAGTTAAATTCAAATATTCGGCTGGGTACGAATGATAATGGTTATACACTTGGCGACCAATTTAATGTTTCTGTATGGGGCGTCCGTCGCTTGAACGATGTCTTTAGTATTTCACTTCGTAGCGAAGCAAAAACAATTGGCGATATCAAAGGTGCAAACCCGGCTCTTAACCCTATGGCTGTACCAACAGCAAGAGCCGACCTTCGTCACGGCGAGCGAATTGATATGATTGCAGGTGTGAATTTTATTGTTCCGGGCGGTGCTTTAACAGGCAACAGACTAGCCCTTGAATTTTCAATGCCTGTCTATCAGAAACTTGACGGGCCGCAGCTTGAAACAGATTATAAAGTTATGGCTGGTTGGCAGCTTGCATTTTAATATTTGATATAATGGCGCACCTCTTAATTTTTAGGGGTGCGCTATTTATATTATGCTATAAGCATTAAAAATAAATCATTACCAATCAACCATATAAAGGGAGTTTGTAAATTTGAATTTTGAGAATTATCAAGACACGAATTTGGAAGATTGTATTAAATTATTTGACAAAAATTGCCCACAGTTTTTTGCAGAGAATGAGCGCCAAGATTATATCAATTATCTATGTGATAAAAAAGACAGTTACAAAATTGGATATTCAGAGGGCGACGTCGTAGCAGCATTTGGAATAGGTGTTAATAAGGAACTAAAAAGGGCTAGAATTACATGGATTATGGTTTGTCCTTTTGCCAAAGGTCAGGGCATCGGTAATGAAATGATGGCATATGCAAAGGAATTTGTATTGGACAAGAAAATCAAAATAATCGATATCTCAGCCAGTCATATTTCGGCACCATTTTTTGAGAAATTTGGCGCAGTTACAACGAAAATCACGCATGATGGCTGGGGGCCTAATATGCATAAAGTTGATACGAATTTAACTCTTTAGGGTTGAATAAAGCTTCTTATTTAACCTATTTAATAATAATTTAACTAATATTGTATACATGTGGTTTATGTTTTTTTGTAAAGTTTTGTAATTAAACATATGTAAATGTAATAAATAATAGTTAGGAAGAGTCAATGCTCGCAAATATAATGGGAAAGCAAAACATTGGGGGCTCGAATAACAGCGAAATGAAATTTATCTTAGAAGCCTTAGATAAATCACAAGCTACAATTCAATTTAAAACTGACGGTACTATTATAACCGCGAATAAGAATTTTCTTGATGTTCTTGATTATAGTTTAGATGAAGTTCAGGGTAAACATCATAGTATGTTTGTTGATCCTTCATTTAAAAATAGCGATGAATATAAACAGTTTTGGGCCGCGCTTAGTCGTGGTGAATTTCAAGCCAAAGAATATAAACGCATCGGAAAAGGTGGCAAAGAAGTTTGGATACAAGCTTCTTATAACCCCATCAAAGATAAAAACGGTTCGGTGGTCAAGGTTGTTAAGTATGCCACAGACATAACAGAGCGCACAATGTTAAGTGCCGATCATGGCGGTCAAATTGATGCGATTTCAAAATCACAGGCCGTTATATCATTTGAACTGGACGGCACAATAATTGACGCGAACGATAATTTTTTAAATACTGTTGGTTATTCACTTGGCGAAGTGCAAGGCAAGCATCACAGCATGTTTGTTGAAGAAAGCTATGTGAAGTCATCTGAATATAAGCAGTTTTGGGATGCGTTAGCACGCGGTGAATTTAAGGCAGCAGAATTTAAACGTATTGGAAAAGGCGGTAAAGAAGTATGGATACAAGCTTCTTATAATCCGATTTTTGACCCAAATGGCAAGCCTTTTAAAGTCGTGAAATATGCGACCGATATTACAGCACAAAAACTTAAAAATTCTGATTTTCGTGGTCAAATTGACGCGATTAACAAAGCGCAAGCTGTTATATCATTCGAATTGGATGGCACGATTATTCAGGCTAATGAAAACTTTCTTAATACGCTCGGTTATTCAACTGCAGAAGTTGAGAGCAAGCATCACAGTATGTTTGTTGAACCTGGTTATGCCCAATCAGCAGAATATAAACAGTTTTGGGAAGCACTAGCGCGCGGCGAATATCAAGCAAATGAATATAAACGCCTTGGCAAAGGTGGTAAGGAAGTTTGGATTCAAGCATCGTATAATCCAATTTTTGACCCCAGTGGCAATCCGTTTAAAGTAGTTAAATTTGCAACCGATATTACGGCCCAGGTTCTTGCACGACAAGAAGCGAGCAGAGTTGGTGCATTGGTGGATGAAAGCCTTGGGCAAATTCAAAAGACAGTAGCGAACGCAAGTGAGCAGTCAGTTTCTGCGGCGGATGCATCAAGCCAAACAATTCAGACAGTTCAAACTGTGGCAGCGGCAGCAGAAGAATTTGAAGCATCAGCACAAGAAATTGCCAGAAGCATGGAAAGATCACGCGAAGATGTAACGAAGGTTCGTAGTGAAGCAGAAAATGCAAACGAATCCGCTCAAAAATTATCTGAAACCGCAACATCTTTAGGAAGTATTGTTGATGTTATTTCTGATATTGCATCACAAATTAACTTATTGGCACTCAATGCAACGATTGAATCCGCACGTGCAGGTGAAGCAGGAAAAGGCTTTGCCGTTGTGGCAAGTGAAGTTAAATCACTGGCCAATCAAGTTGGCGATGCGACACAACGAATTTCAACCGAAATTGGAGGAATGCAATCTGTTAGTTCCGATGTTGTAACCCGACTTGATGGCATTAAAGATGCTGTTCAATCGGTTGAAGAAAGCGTTACGAGTGTTTCTGTTGCCGTTGAACAACAGGCTGGAGCATCTCAGGAAATCACTAGAAGTATGCAAGTAGCTGCAACCGCAGTAGAAGAGATTAACACAAATCTAAATTCTATCTCTGAGGCGGTTACCGATGCTAATAACTTTGCTAATGAAGGTATTGAATTATATCGCAGTCTGAAATCGTCAGCTGGTTAATTGAAAATTTAAATAAATTATTTGAATGGGAGGCAAGAAATTGCCTCCCTTTTTTTATCTCATCAATATGCAGGGAATGATAACTGAGTTAGTTTAATCTAACGGGACATTGAGCTTTGTGTCTTTGGTTATTATGCCGCCGCGATTGCCAATGTCGGTTGAACCAAAGCGTTGCGCGAAACAATCTGGTAATGAACGGTCCCCCGGCATTGATAGCCAAAGCCTAAGAAGGTGTCGGCGATCTTTTCGGTCGGGCCAGTCAATAAATCCCGTGCGGTCATGAAGCTGTGAATGGTTATAGACAAACTGCAAATCACCGACTTCAAGCTGCATGGCAATATGCAGGCGTGGGTCATTCGCTAGCTGATCAAACATATCAAGTGCTTCAATATGTTTATCCGTCAGCTTCATTGCATCAGGAAACCTCTGGGCGCTATCAATATATTGTCTTTGATACATGCCTGTTAGATGGCCTTTATACCAATTAAGAACGGGAATTTCGAAAAAAGGCTTTTCTCCCTGTGGGATTTCGCCGCGCCTGTCAGTGGCGATAGGATCAAACAGCAAGGCCACAAGGTCAGGCCTAGTTTTGCTCATTTCATTGTAAATTGTTTCCGTACTAACCAAAAGTGATTTACCGCCTTCTTTGGCGGTTTTCAGACAAAGAAGCCCGACCACATCGGCGCTATCAGTATGAAATGTCTGACGTTTAGACGTTTGATAAATTCGTGCTTTTGTGTCGTCGGCGTCGGCACCAATATCACGAACATGACCAAGAATATGACCCATGGCATTTTGCGAATTAGCTTTTCCAAGATGGGCGCCAATACCGCAAAAAATAGTAGCGGCTTTGGCTTGTGAATAATCTTTGACGGGAAGTCCTTTTATTAATTTAAAACCCAAGCCGGATATTAAACTGTTTCTAAGCTTCTCAAGTTTATTTCTAAGTCTGGCTAATGGGAAATCTTCTTTCGTAATGAAGGCGATATCTTTTTCAGTATTCATAAATTTGTCGGCGGCAAGCTCCAATTCAGTGATTTCTGCAGCAGAAAAAGTTTCTATCCATTGCTCAGGATTTTTTGCCACATTTTCACCAATCCAAGCGGATGGCTTAACGATTGATTTTGGCGGAAGTTCTATAACTCTATTCATTATGAATACTCAGTTAAATTTGTTCTTAATCATAATGATAAACATTAGAAAAAGAAGAAAAACACACATTGCTAACTTAACGAAGGAATTTTCGCGGTCACGGCGTTGAAGTGGTCAATATCGCTTTGATTGTTAAACAACGATGCGCCCACCCGTATTTTTATGCCGCCATGTTTATAGGTAAGTTTAATATTTTCTGCGTCATAAAGCGCCTTGACCAATGCCGGG
>JAESUD010000364.1 GCA_016763335.1 Emcibacteraceae bacterium
CCCCAGATAAGCTCATTACTATAAGAATAGCCATGAGGCCAGCGATTGACGGTGATGGCTTCAATGTCGCGTTCCGCGTCAAACCCTGCACTAGCAAGTGCTTGGGTTAACTGCTCTTTTACATGGTCTTCATATTCTTCAAAAGTAGTGGTGAGAATTTGCATGCGACCGGCGCGCCATTGATCGGCACCTGTTATATCGGTAAAGAGCGGCACATGACACATGTGAACAACCATTGGTTCGTCCGGTGTTTGCGAGCGTTTATAATCACCAAGCGATACGGGGTATGCCAGCTCGGCCTGTTTATAAAAACCGCCAGTGAAATAAACGAAACTTGTTTTAAGGTCTGCGAAAGCTTGCCAATTTGAAATAAGTACTTTTGTATAAACCAGTGGAATTTTAACGTTAAATGCAAGGCCTTCTTTTTGTTTTTCCGGCAGCTCAGGACAGATGTAGGGAATAGCACTATTATAGCAAGCCATGATACATTTTTTGCCGCGCACTTTGTGGGTTTTGCCGTCACGAATATAGGTCACATCAACATTTTTGCCGTCGTCAGTATTGACAGAGTGGACCACAGTACTGTTAAGGCGGATAATAATTTTTTGCCCTTTTTGATCAAGCTTGGAATAATCAGCACGCGCCGTAACCACATCTTCCATGGTTGTGCCGGGCATGGCTTCAGGGATCATTTTTCGCACGAGCAGCCGAGCAATGGAGGCATTACCATCAGGAAAATGGAAGATATACGGATCATCACCGCGCCCGGACTTCATTGGCAGGGTATGATCAACGCCGGGAATGCCGCCGTCATAATACTGAACGGAGGTTGTTGGCACTTCTTCCATATCCACGCACCAAAAGCTCATGCCCCAATGCTGATAAATATTGATGACTTGTTCGTCGACTTTTACATAATCACGAAGGAAACTGGAATATCCGGTTTTGCTGAGTATTTGAAATTTCTCGTCTTCGGGTACGCCGGGCATATAGTCAATTTCGTCGGTTTGAACGCGGATAAAGTCAGCGCGGGCCTGATCGGTAAGCGGTGCTTCTGCCGCGAATTCTACCCATGATTTTTCGCCGTAACCGGTTACATGTTTTGTTTCACCAAAATTTTCCTCGTCAAATACAATCGAAAACCCAAGTCCCATTGAAGAATATAAATCCTGCTGGAAAGCATCATAAAATTTATCTAAATCAATGCCGATGTCTTTCATCATATCAAGGGCAACTTGCGAATAAGAGGATGGTGTGTCAATGGCTTCCGTGCCGCCGTAACCAATGCGGATATCATCACCATGTTTAAATTCATTACGTTTAGCATGGCCGCCAAAATCATCATGATTATCAAGAACCAGTATTTTGGCATCCGGATGTTTTTGACGGTAAAAATAAGCCGATGAAAGTCCGCTGATACCGCCGCCCACAATCACAAGGTCATATTCATCATCGATTTTATCTGTTGTCCATTCTTCACCCGTGACCCGTTCATGCATGGTTTCCCAAGAACCATCATGGCTACCGCGTAGGCCATTTTTTTCTGGCGGGTAATAATTTTTATCAAGCGAGAAACCGTAAGGTTCAACCCCGCATGATGCAATCCAAGGCGTAAGCAAAGTCGCACCAATGGCAACTTGTGCGCCATTTATAAAATCCCGGCGAGTGATGATTTTTTTCATGATTTTTTTCCTATATTTATTTAACGAGCAAGGTAAAGCCATTCTTGATAAAATTCAAGATGGCAAAGTGTGGAAAATGTTATTTTATATCATTATTTGATATTATTTTAGATAGGGGGAACAGAACCAAGGTGAACTGACAATTATGGGTTGTTATTTTTTGAATAAATAACAGGGAACCAGTCTTCTCTCAACCTTTCACCGTCTTTCATATTATGCCCGGTAAAGGGTGGGGAAGTGGGACCGGGTCGAGTTATGTAACGCGCATCATCGCCTATTAATCGCAATGAAAATGCCCGTCTTCGTGCGGCCGTATTATTGCCGCGGGCACCGTGGAGGATTTTAAAGTTAAAGGCAACCACATCACCGGCTTCCATTTCCCATTCAAGGACTTTATATTTTTCTGGTTCAGTATCCGGATCTGGAATTGGCATATAGTCGTCCTTACCGGGGAAGAACCCTTCTTCTGATAACCATTTTATTGGCAGTACTGGCTTTTGCCATTTATGAGATCCGGCGACACAGCGCAGGGTGGCATCCTTTACTGGGTCGAGCGGCGACCACAAACTAACTGTTTTCTCACCATCGATAAAATAATAAGGGGAATCCTGATGCCAAGGTGTCGGCATTGCGGTTCCGGGTTCTTTAACCAGAATATGTTCGTGAAAAACTTGAATGTTGTTTGATTTCGTTAATTGGGCCGCGACCATACCAGCATCAGAGTTTTCAATGGCATCGACGAATTCAGGTATGCGCTGCCAATTACAATAATCACCGTAGAAACCACCCTTTTCGTCGTCTGAAACATATTCATGGTAGTCCGGTCCCGGCTCGCGCATATTGCGTTCAATGCCAGCCTGAATGACATCGACCCAGTCTTTAAAAAGCCCTTTAATCATGACGACGCCATCATTTTGAAAGTCATCAATTTGTTGCTGGGATATTTTCATATCTTTTCTCACATTAATTATTAAATATTATCCTCAATCAATTTCAGTCATTAATCAATCAGAAAAATATCGTTTGTGAATTCTATTAAATTACTGCTAAGCTCGCGTTTATAAATCTACATTAAAAATATAGAGGAATAAATGAGCAAAGTCATTGATGTTCATACACACATGTATACGGCAGGTTGGTTAGACCTGATTAAAGCAAAGGGTGGACCGGATTTAAAAGTTGAGGCTAGTTTGGATAGTCCGGAAACGGTATTTTACAAGGGAGCAAGTTTTTGCGTACTGGAGCGGGAACATTTTAATTTTGAGCTTCGGGTAGAAAATATGACAAAAGCCGGTGTTGATATGGCTGTTGTATCAATGCCGCCGCCCGGTGTTTTTTGGGGGAATGCTGAGGTTAGCCTTGAAGCAGCACAAATGACAAATAATGAATTTTCTCAGGCGCAAAAGGATTTCCCCGAACATATCCGCTGGATGGCGGTGCTTCCGTGGGAATATCCCGAGCTCGCTGTCGAGGAAATTAAACGGGCCTGCGATCTTGGCGCTGTGGCTGTTAACACTCACGGCAGCATAAATGGCCGTCATTTAACCGATCCTATATTTGAGCCAGTCTGGCAAGAACTTGATAACAGGGCGTTACCGGTTCTGGTTCATCCGACATATCCAATTGGTACGGAGCTAATGGAACTTGATCGTTATGCGCTTATAGCTTCCACTGGGTTTATGATTGATACGACGCTGGCTATTTCAAAAATGATTTTTGATGGCTTCTTTGACAATTATCCAAATTTAAAACTAATAGCCTCACACGCGGGGGCAACGTTGCCCTACCTTGCGGGACGATTTGACCGGGTTTACGATATGACCGAGCGGGCAAAAGTTAAAATCAACAAACATCCAAGCGAATAATTAAAACATATCTATTACGATGCTGTGACATATACACAAGAAACACTTGAGCTTTGCGTTAAAGTTGGTGGGGTGGGTCATGTTATGTATGGTTCTGATTATCCGTTTAATCTTGGTGATATGGAAGGTTGTCTTGGCCGGGTCAATAATTTGCCCGAAAATCAAAAACACGCTGTGCGCGGTGATAATGCGCAGCGAATTTTCAACTTATAAAAGGATTTAGAGTGTCGCAAAACAAAACCGTTTTGATGATCTTTTAGGTCGACATTATTGCGAGTTTTTTTCAAATAGGAGTAACTAATTATGACTGTCATTGATATTCACACACATGCGTACACCCGCGAGTGGTACGAGATTTTACGCAAGCAGGGCGGCGAATATAATATTCAAACACGCCCAGACGGTAAAGAAGAAATTTTCAAAGAAAATACACCCGTCGCGTTCCCGCAGCCAGGTCATTTTGATTATGATCTGCGCATCAAACAAATGGACGCAACGGGGATTGATATTTCCATTGTTTCGCTTACCTGTCCCAATGTTTATTGGGGCGGCGAGGAAATAAGCTGCGCTGCGGCCGTTGCCTCAAATGACAGCATGGTTGAGGCACAAACAAAATATCCGGACCGTATTCGCTGGTACACATCATTACCGTGGGAATATCCAGAGCGTGCTATTGAAGAATTAAAACGCTCATGTGATCTTGGCGCTAGCGGCGTTATGGTGCTGGCTAATATTGCCGGGCGTAGTTTAACGGATCCGTTCTTCGCGGATATATGGGCGGAAATTGACCGCCGTAAATTGCCGGTTCTAGTTCACCCGACAGACCCACCCGGTGCGCTTTCATGGATATGGGAAGTTATGACCTTAGCTGGTCGGTTGGTTTTATGTTTGATACTACGCTCGCAATTACCCGTATGATTTTTGACGGATTTTATGACAAATACCCGAACCTGAAAATAATCGCATCCCACGGCGGTGGCGCATTACCATATCTCGTAGGACGCTTTGAAAAAGGTGACGAGGTCGAGCTCGCCGAACGCCGCACCATGAAGAGAAAACCGACCGATTATTTGCGCCATATATATTATGACTGCATTAATTATGACCCAAGGGCGCTGCAATATCTTGTTTCAAATGTTGGTGCAGAAATGTGATGTTTGGTACCGATTGGCCGCATCAAGTTTTCGATACACCCGGCGCGTTTGCCAATACGGCGACATTGCCGGATGATCAATGTAAAGCCGTTAGATCCGCTAATGCAATTAAACTCTTCAATCTTTAAGGGAATACTGATAAAGTTACGCAACATGTAAGTTTAGTACAGGGGGGTTCTACAGGATGGTTGCACATATTGGTACAGTTGCGTTTCAAGGAATTGAAGCGCGGCTGGTGGATGTACAGGTTCACGTGGCTTCGGGACTGCCAAGTTTTACCATTGTTGGCCTGCCGGATAAGGCGGTGGCAGAAAGCCGGGAGAGGGTGCGTGCAGCTCTTGGCGCCATCGGTCTTGCGCTTCCTCCCAAACGGATTACCGTTAATCTTGCGCCCGCTGATTTACCAAAAGAGGGAAGTCATTTTGATTTGCCAATTGCCCTTGGTATCTTGGTGGCGATGGAGGCTCTTTCTAGTGATGCGCTTGAGGGTTTTCTTGTGCTTGGCGAGCTTGGCCTTGATGGGCGAATTCAAGCAGTGCCGGGGGTTCTTCCTGCGGCGTTAAGTGCTAGCGGTGAAGATTTGGGGCTTATTTGTCCGGCAGCAACGGGCGGTGAAGCGGCATGGGCGCAGAATATTGAAATAGTCGCACCGGAAAATCTTTTGGTACTGATTAATCATTTAAAGGGTCAACAGCGGCTAACGCCGCCAGAACCAGCCATGGACAAACCGCAGGAATTTCACCTTGATTTAAAAGATATTAAAGGCCAGGAAAGTGCCAAGCGCGCCCTTGAGGTTGCGGCGGCAGGTGGACATAATTTATGTATGGTCGGGCCGCCTGGATCGGGAAAGTCCATGCTGGCCGCGCGGCTTCCGGGAATATTACCACCAATGACGGCGTCCGAAGTTTTGGAAAGCAGTATGATTGACAGTATTGCCGGAAACTTGACAGAACATAATATTTCAAGAACGCGTCCGTTTAGAAGCCCGCATCATTCCGCGTCAATGGCGGCCCTTACCGGCGGTGGAATAAAGGCGAGACCGGGGGAGGTTTCGTTGGCCCATCACGGTGTTTTGTTCCTTGATGAGCTGCCGGAATTTCAGCGTTCGGCGCTTGATAGCTTGCGCCAGCCGCTTGAAACCGGGGAAGTTGTCGTGGCGCGCGCCAATAAACATGTGACTTATCCAGCGCGGTTTCAACTAATCGCGGCCATGAACCCGTGTCGTTGTGGTTATCTTGATGATCCGGAACTCGCGTGCAGTCGGGTGCCCAAATGCGCAATTGATTATCAATCAAAAGTATCTGGCCCACTTATGGACAGAATTGATATTCACATCGAAGTTCCGGCGGTTAGTGCAAATGATTTGTCCCTGCCATCAGCGACAGAAGGCAGTAAAGAAATCGCCGAACGCGTGGCAAAAGCAAGGAAAATTCAACAAGATAGATATGCGGAAATGGGTTTATCTGACAGAGTAAGTTCAAACGCGGAAGTTGACGGTGAAGCCCTTGATAAAATAACCGTTCTCAATGATGAAAGCCGTGAAATTCTTATGAAAGCGGTGGAAATGATGAAACTTACCGCCCGTGGTTATCACCGTGTGCTAAGAGTTGCCCGCACACTTGCTGATTTAGACGGCGAAGAAAATATCAACAAAATTCATATTTCTGAAGCCGTTAGCTTTAGGCAAAAAAGGCAGTTGCGTTAAAGGGAGAGCCAAAATTAATTGTTTGACATATTGTTTTGTATATAATTTAATGCTAGTGGGAATTTGTTATATTTAGATGTTCCTACCTAAATACTACATATGACGAAAGGTGTTATTATGCGATTTTCCTCATTACCATTTTTATTAATATTATTTATCTTATCATCCTGTGGTTTCCAGTCGGCTCCTTATAGTGCAAGCACGCCTTTTATCGTTACTGATAATAATATTAGCGTTACTAGCGTTGAAGTTGGTAATCATGATCCGTTTTTTAAACATCCAATTCAATATCTGGAACAAGTCATTATTGAAGGAAATTATACAGAGAAAAAAGGAAGCCAAATTACAAGCGCGAACAAGCTTTTTGCAATTGAAACAAACCTTGAGAGAATGCCTAGCGATCCTTTGGCGGGTGCTACACAGAAAACCTTATATTGTGGCTTAATTTCAAAACAATCTGTATTTGTAAAAATTATGACAGGTCCGCAAACCGGCGATCGTCTCCTATGTTTTCGAGATGCTGATAACGATGGAAAGTTTGATTGGGTTTATAATGCTGTTGGTGCGTTGAAAGACCCAATGACTGTATTTGTAGTGAATAGAGAAGCTGTTACTTTAAAGGCGAAACTTCCTTACAGAAAGCTATTAAAAGCAGAGAAAGATAATATCGGTTCTGTTTGGTTTCAAATTCGTTCTCCGATGATGGCGTCTAAGTATATTGACTTCTATATTGGCGGTAAAAAAGATAAACAAGTAATCACTAACCGGCCTTTACCCAACTTAAAAAAGAATGATAATGCAATATTCTATTTAGGGGGTGCTCAAATTGAACTATTATCAATAGAAGGCAAACAGGTTAAGCTTAGATTAGAAAAGCCAATCGACACTCGACGGAAAATTGGTATAGTTAAAACGATTGTAACAAGAACTTATTGATCACTAAAAATAATTGCTTGCTCAACAATTTTAATTTCCTGTGGGCTGTCACAAGCTCATAAATCTTAAGCTACTTTTTCGGCGATGAGTTGATAGCTTTTCAGTCTGCTTTCAAAATCGTGGGTAACTGTGAGAATGGCTAATTCGTCTGTTTGCCAATATTTGCTAAATTCGGATAATTTTTCAGAAAATATGTCTGGGGAGCCGATAGCGAAGCTGTCTTTTAATAGATTATAATATCTATGTTCACGGTCAGAGAAGCTTTTCATATCATCCATCACCTGATCAGGATGTATCCATGGTTGGTCATAACCACGGGTTTGTTGAATGGTTTTTTTATAGAGTTGCGAGGAGGCGATATATTCTGCTTCCTCGGTCGTGTCAGCACAATAACCGCCGACGGCTATCATTACTTTTGGGGAGTGCTTGTGACCGGCATCAGCAAACGCCGATTTATAAGTTTCAACTATATCGTATTTTTGACCGGCAGGGGCAATGAATAACCCCAGTGATAAATGATATCCTAGATGCCCGGCAAGGGCCGCACTGCCGCCACTGGTGCCAAGCATCCAAAGCTCTGGGGAGTGTTCGCTATAGGGGGAAATGGATATATTTTGAAAGGGATGATCGTCTTCAAGCCCACCATCAAGCAGATTTCTTAAATCCTGTGCTTGCCTTGAATAAACCTCGCCGTGGGTAGCGTTAGCCGGATAGGCGAGAGCGATGCTGGCCAGTTGATCACCGCCGGGCGCGCGGCCAATGCCAAGGTCAATACGGCCGGGGAAAAGCGTTGATAACAAACGAAATTGTTCTGCAACCATATAGGGACTATAATGCGAGAGCATCACGCCGCCGCTACCAACACGGATTTTATTGGTAACAGATGCAATATGGCTGATAAGAGTTGCCGGATTTGGTCCGGAAAAATAACTGCTGTTATGATGCTCAGCGAGCCAATAACGCAGATATCCCCATTTGTCGCATTTTTTGGCCAGCTCCGCAGAAAGCTGGGGAGCTGGCCTTGTATCATTTGAACCAAGCTGTACAGGCGATTGATCAATAACTGTTAATTTCATTTGTTTTTATCTTTATTATGATTATCGCCGTCAGTTTGGGCTATTTTTTAACCAGTCCAATAATCCATAACAGGATTACTGCACCAACGGTAGCGGTCACCAGCGAACCGATATAGCCGCCAAATGCAAGGCCAAGCATACCAAGCACCCAGCCCCCGACCATTGCGCCAACAATACCGACTATAATATTTCCAAGAAGCCCAAAACCGGCCCCTTTCATAAATTTACCTGCTAAGAAACCGGCAAGTGCGCCAATCACTATATAGGCAATAAATCCAACCCCTTCCATGAATAATTCCTCTCTTTTTATTGTTTCAGGAATATTTATTGTGCCACAATGATTGAAATTATCAATATATTTTATGTGAACAGAATTTATAGCTATCAACTTTTTAAAGATGTGATAGAATTTTTCTTATTTAAATATGTAGGATTGAATGTTGAGGAAAATTCTAACTATATGTTTTATATCAATTGCTTATTTCCAAACGATTGATATGGCAATTGCCCAAAAAAGTTGGAATATTTTGGCTATTGTGCCTGACGATCATTCACGGCGGGCAATGGGTGCTTATGGTGATCCACAGGCGGTAACGCCTAATTTTGACAAATTAGCGGCGCAGGGAGTGCGTTTTAACAATGCCTATGCCGCCGCCCCGGTATGCTCACCCAGCCGTGCTGCTTTTTTCAGTGGCAAATACCCAAGTCAGGTCGGGGTTAATGATTTTTTGATGCTTAATGAAAAATATGCTGAGCGCGGTATGGATGTTTCCGCCGTGCTCTGGCCACAAGTTTTGAGGGATAACGGATATAAAACTGGTCTCATTGGTAAATGGCATCTAGGGGAGGCAACGGAGAGACACCCAAAAAACCGAGGGTTTGATTATTTTGTCGGTTATGAACAGGATTCAAAGGCTTTTGATCCGATTTTAGATGTAAACGGTGTCATTGGGGAAGTAAAAGGCCATACATCAAATATTTTTGTAAAACATGCCAAAGAATTTCTAACGCAAAATAAGGATCGTAAATTTGCACTAACCATGACATTCCCTGAGCCACAAAGACCGTGGTACGCGGTACCACAAGAAGACCTAGATGCGGTGGCGCATATTGATCCGGTTGTGCCGCAAGCACCGGGTATGGATACAGAATGGCTTAAAATGATGACCCGTAATAATTATGCGGCCATTCACGCGCTTGATCGGGCCGTTGGTGAGGTGCTAGCGGAACTCGAACGGTTAGGTCTGGCGGATAATACCATTGTGCTTTATGTCGGTGATCACGGCATGCTTATCGGTCATCACGGTTATTTTGGCCGTGGTGCAGTGGGGACAATTTCCGGTGATGAGGTTGTGGGTAGCGAAAATGTTGCTAATCTTTTTGATGAAGCAATAAAAATTCCCATGATTGTTCGTTGGCCGGGGGTTGCCAAGAATAATTCTGTCGTGGACATTCCCGTTTCCAATACTGACATATATCCGACTATTCTGAGCATGCTTGGGCTTGACGTCCCCTCAAATTATAAATTAGTTGGGCGTGATCTTACTTCAGTAATTAAAGATGGGGAAACTACTTCAATTTCTCAACCAGTATTCGCCCAATATAATATGGAAAATTTTGGTATTGCCCATTTGCGAATGGTACGGTTTGAAAATTGGAAACTGATCAAAAGGTTTGGATTAGGGGCGAATGCTGATCTTGTTGATGAACTGTATGATTTGAAGAATGACCCAGATGAAGAAAATAATCTGATTGCTATATCAGCCCATCAATCAATGAGGTTGAGATTAGAAAAATTGCTTGAGCAATGGATGATTGATATTAGCGACCCCGCTTTATGAGTTTTTCTTTTTCAATTCTAGAGAGTTTCTTAATCTCAATTTCCCTCTTTGATGCTTCACTTCGGTTTTCGGCGGCTTCCTGATAAACGATTTTAAACGGCCCACGACCACGGGTATATTTTGCGCCTTTGCCATTTTCATGGTCGTTTATGCGTTTATGTAAATCATTGCTAATACCCGTATAATAGCTATCGTCCTTACATTTTAGAATATAAAGGGTCCATTGGGACATATAGGGTACTTTCAGTTTTTGGACAATATAAGCTTATTGTGGTATATAACTTACCTAAGTTAGTCATTCAGGAGAAGTATCATTTTTAAAAATAATTTTACCCGACGTAAATTTATTGCAGGTTCCGCTGCATTGGCAGCGGGTAATCTATTGGCTACTCCATCAATTAGTGAAGTTCATTCAATTACACCTTACCAAACGGAAGGTCCGTTTTATCCGCAACATGATCAGTTGGATAAAGATGCCGACCTAACGAGAGTTCAAGGTCGCAGTGAAAAAGCTGCCGGGGAAGTGATTTTTGTCAGCGGCCGAGTTCTTGATATGTTTGGTAACCCGATTGAAGGCGTGCTTATCGATATATGGCAAGCTAATAAATATGGACGATATGATCATGCAAACGACCCGAATCCGGCGCCGCTTGATCCTAATTTTCAAGGATGGGCGCAACTTATGACCGGGTCTGACGGTGTTTATAATATTATGACAATCAAGCCGGGGGCTTATCCACAAGGTGATGCATGGCGCCCGCCGCATATTCATTATGGCCTTAGTAAACGAGGTTATAAAGAGATTACAACACAGATGTATTTTAAAGATGATCCGCTGAATGATCTTGATGGTCTTTTGCTTGCCGTCAAACCTAAAGCATTAAGAGAAACGTTAATTGTGGATTTTAAAACAGGAATTGGGAAGTTTGATGTTGTCCTGGCCACTCGAAATAGATAATTTATAATCTACAAACTGTTATTTGAAAGTAAATTATAAATGTCATCACCAATATTATACTTGTCAAAAATTCCTGCTGAAGCGGAATTTTATCAAAAATTTTGGAACAAAAGACCATTTGTCATAAAAGCTGGCATTGGGTCTGATGTCATGGAAAAGCTGATCAAAGCTGATGAGCTAGCGGGACTTTCACTCGAAGAAGATATTCGTTCGCGAATAGTTTTTTCAGAAAACTGGTCATGTCAGCATGGTCCGTTTGATGAAAATATATTTAACACAATTGGTGAGAAAAACTGGAGCTTGCTTGTTCAAGATGTGGAAAAATTTCATCCACCGACCGGTGATATTATAAAGCCGTTTGGATTTTCGCCTTGTTGGCTAATTGATGATGTAATGGTCAGTTACTCGGTTCCCGGCGGTGGTGTTGGCCCGCATTTGGACAGCTATCATGTATTTCTTATTCAAGGCGATGGTAAACGGCGTTGGAAAATTGGTCGTGAAGCAATCTTGAGCGAAAAGTATATTGAGGATATTGATCTTAAAATTCTTGCGAATGAATTTGCGGGCGATGAGTTCGAGGTGGAGCAGGGAGATATTATCTATATCCCACCATTTTTCCCCCATTCCGGCGAAACTATTTTGGAAAGCCTTACTTTTTCTATCGGTTTTCTCGGCCCGTCGATTGCTGAGTTGCTTGTTGAATATGGCCAATATATTGAAGAACAGGATGATATTAATAAAAGGTATGCCGGAGATAAGCTTGATAGTTCATCAGCCGGCAATGAAATGTCAGGCAGTGAAGTTGATAATTTTCGCAATACTTTAATTGGTTCGATTAAATCTGATCATTTTGAAAACTGGCTTCGGGATTATTTTAAAGCAAACAAAGATTAATTGTCACCAAAGAGCATGGCGAGTTGATCAGTGATTGCGCCGCCTAACTGGTCGGCATCCATTATGGTAATGGCGTTTTTATAATATCTTGTGACGTCATGGCCAATACCGATGGCCAGAAGCTTTACTGGCGATCTATTTTCAATCACTTCAATAACATGGCGCAGGTGATCTTCAAGATAGTTAGCGCTATTTGTAGATAGAGTGCTGTCATCAACGGGTGCACCGTCGGATATGACCATCAAAATACGTCTTTCTTCTGGTCTAGATATCAGGCGGTTATGAGCCCATAGCAAGCTTTCGCCGTCAATATTTTCTTTAAGTAATCCTTCACGAAGCATAAGCCCGAGGTTGTTTCGGCTTCGGCGTAGCGGGCTATCGGCTGATTTATATATAATATGCCGAATGTCATTTAGGCGTCCGGGGTTTTCGACTTTGCCTTCTTCGGTCCATTTGATGCGTGACTTTCCACCCTTCCATGCTTTGTAGTGAAGCCGAGAATTTCGACACGGACCCCGCAACGCTCAAGCGTACGCGAGAGAATATCACCGCACATAGCAGCAATGGAAATGGGCCGCCCTCGCATGGACCCTGAATTATCAATAAGCAATGTAACCACGGTATCTTTAAAATCACTGTCATGTTCAACTTTAAATGAAAGCGGCTGAGTGGGATTGGTTGCGACACGGGTTAGGCGCGCGGTATCAAGAATGCCTTCCTCAAGATCAAATTCCCACGATCTGGTTTGTTTGGCCATTAATAACCGTTGCAGGCGGTTCGCTAGCTTTGAAACCATTCCCTGAAGGTGATGCAATTGTTGATCTAGTTTTTTGCGTAGCTGGATCAGTTCATCCGGGTCGCATAAATCTTCTGCGGCCACACATTCATCAAAATCACGGGTATAGACCCGGTATCCGGGCCCCATGGAATAAAGCCCGAATGGATCATTATCGTTTCTCGGCGGTGCAGCATTCTCACTTTGAGCTTGTTTGAGCATTTCCATAAGCTCTTCTGTTGTCATGTCAGAAGCTTGATCTCCAGTGGCATTGTCGTCAACCTGCTCGTCCGATGCTTCACCGTTTTCATCGGAACCTTCTTCGTCTTGATCCATTTCATTATCGATGTCTTCTTCGGATTGGTCGTTATTTTCGAATTGATCATCAAGATCGTTGCCGCCATTATCATCCGGCTCTTCATTTTCATCATACTCACGAGCAAGTTCAAGGTCGGCAATTACTTTGCGGCTTAAAACGGAAAAAATATCTTGGTTGTTAATATTTTTAATCAAGGCGTCTAGATGTTCACCTGCCTTTTCCTCAATTTCATAACGCAGGTTATTGACGGCCTTTCTTGCCGATTTAGGCGGTAGTTCATGGGTCAATCTTTCACGGACTAGTAATTTCAGAATGTCACCAAGCGGGGCTTGTTTTAACGTTTCTGTATTTTCAATATCGTGGTCGTGATAATATTTTTCCGTGTGGGCTTTTAAGTTTTTGGCAACGCCCTTCATTTCATTGCTGCCAATGGCTTCTACCCGTGCGTCTTCGATGGCATTGAAAACTTCAATGGCTAATTCGCCTTTGGGTAAATACTTACTATGAAGGGCGGTGTTATGAAAACGCTTGTGAAGCGAGAAACTATCACCTTGACCGCGAAGTTCGGCAATTTCAGCCGCTGACATATCAGAATATACCATTGGCAGGCGCAATTGACCCGGCGTCAGAACCGGAGCGGTCCCGAAACTTACTTCGACTTCGGCATCATTTGCCAAGGCACGTATCGTGGATGATACAGCCCTTTTGAAATCTTCTATATTATGAGTGCTAGTTTTGCTCAAGTGATAGTGCCTGCTTTAAAATTAGAGTTCCGGTTTTTGAACAATCGGTGCTGCCTGAAGTTCTTCACCAAAGCATCTCTGATAATATTCAGAAATAATCGGGCGTTCTAACTCATCACATTTATTAAGAAATGAGAGACGGAATGAAAAGGCGAGATCTTTGAAAATTTCAAAATTTTCCGCCCAAGTCAGCACGGTACGCGGTGACATTACCGTTGAAATATCACCGTTCATGAACCCTTTGCGACTAAGGTCAGCCACTTGAACCATCTGTTTGATGATTTTAAGTCCGGCTTCATTTTGCATAAGAGGCATTTTGGAAGACACAATATTTTCTTCTTGATCATGAGCAAGATAGTTTAGTGTTGCGACAATGCTCCAACGGTCCATTTGTCCTTGGTTAATCTGTTGTGTCCCGTGGTAAAGGCCTGTTGTATCACCAAGGCCAATGGTGTTCGTCGTTGAAAAAAGGCGGAACGAGGAATGTGGGTGAATAACTTTATTTTGGTCTAGCAAAGTAAGTTTTCCTGCCACTTCAAGTACGCGCTGAATAACAAACATAACATCGGGTCTGCCCGCATCATATTCATCAAAGACTAGGGCGGTTGGGTTTTGCAAGGCCCAAGGCAAGATACCTTCTTTAAACTCGGTAACCTGAACGCCATCTTTCAATGTAATGGCATCTTTACCGATAAGATCAATACGGCTGATATGGCTGTCGAGATTAATACGCAAGCAAGGCCAGTTAAGACGTGCGGCGACTTGTTCAATATGGGTTGATTTACCTGTTCCGTGATATCCTTGTATCATTACACGGCGGTTATGGACAAAGCCGGCAAGAATGGCGAGAGTGGTGTCTTGATCAAATATATAATTTTGATCAATTTCGGGCACATGTTCAGTTGGCTCGGAAAAACCATGGACTTCCATGTCGGTTTCAATGCCAAAAAGCTGGGTTGCATTTAAAAGCATATCCGGAATGCCGGATCCTGCTGTTATATTCGTTGTCATTTTAATGTCCACTTGCTTGGAAAATTAGCTAAAATTTTTATCTTTCAAGGCTTTATAGGCCTCGTTAATTCTGTTGAAAATATATGTACCATTCTCAAGATCGGGATTTTGATCGGGATGACAGTGTTTGACAAGTACTTTATACGCTTTTTTTATGTCTTCGGGATTAGCACCGGTATCAAGTCCCAGTGTTTTGAGGTGTAGCAAGTCTTTGCTGGTGTAATTTAAAATTTTATTTTCCGAAATGTGGCGCATTCGGATATTTTTCTCGACACCTGAAGTCGCTTTTTGATAACCATTATGAGAAGATTTTTTAGCAGATTCTTTTTTTGTCCAACTTGAAGATGCTGCCCCAATGAACGGTCCTTGATTCACGACACTTAAGTCAAATGTTCGTGCATGAATTTGACAAAACCAGTGAATGTCATTTTTATCGGATGTTGTCTGGATACGGTAACGCCCTTCTTTTGAGCAACCTTTCCATTCACATTCTTTTTTTACTGCCCCGTTACTCATAAATTTAACATTCAGCTATTGTTATTAAATCAGTCTAGCATTATAGAATTATAAATGGGTAATAATAATTAGAAAGACTTCACAATGACTGTAAAAGAAAATGTTGAAATAAAGATTAAGGACGCATTAAATCCTGAGTTTTTGGAAGTTATTGACGAATCTCATAAACATGCAGGGCATTCAGGTGCAAGGCCGGAAGGCGAAACCCATTTTCATATAAATATGACTGCTAGTGATTTTAACGGTAAGAACCGTGTGCAACGCCAAAGAACCGTCTATAAAATACTGGAAGACGAGATGAAGGGCCCTATCCATGCCTTATCTTTATCGGTAAAAGGTACCGACGATTAAAACAAAAAGGTCAACATCAAAGGTACGGTAATAAAGCTTATTAACGTGGTGATGAAAATCAGGCTGGCGACTTCTTCAGGGTTTCGGTTGTATTTTGATGCCAAAAGATAGCTAAACACGGCGACTGGCATGGACATTTGCATTATAAGTACATTTCTTTCTATTCCGACAAAGCCAAAATAGCTGGCAGTAGCGATACCTATACCGATGCCGAGAGCCATTTTAAATATTCCAATTGAAAATATTTTTCCCATTTTTATCACCTTTAACGTGGCAAGTGATGCGCCAAGCGTCATAAGCATGAGTGGAATAGTGACACCGGCAAGTAGTTTTGTCGTATTCATAAGCCACATTGGCGGCGTGGTATCGTTTAAAATGAAAAATAAAGCTGCTGCAATGCCCCATAAAAAAGCAATTCTAAACAGTGATGAAAAATTCATGTTTCCGTGTGAAATAAACAGGGCCACTGTAAACTGAAAAAACGTTCCAACTGCAAAATATGCAATCGCCAAGGACATTCCTGGCTGGCCAAATGCGAACAGACATAGTGGTAATCCCATATTGCCGCAATTTGATGAAGATAAGGAAGTGATATAGGCGCGTTTTGGTAGTCCGGTAGCGAAAACAAAAACACTGGAAATTATAAACATTAACGTTATGGCGACAAATGATGCAATCATGAATGATGACATTGATGGTAGGTCTTGCCCTAAATCCAAAATTCCAACAAACACGAGGCAGGGTGCGCCAAAATTCATATTTAATCGTGTGACAAATTCAGTGGGGTAATCATAACCTAACCTTACCCATGTAAACCCGATGGATGCGAGCAACAATACCGGAAATATGATGTTGAATAATTCTATGAACATAGCGGGTTAATTCTCATTGGTTATTTCGGGCATAGGTAATTTCAGGCAAGTGAGATTTAGTGAAACTTATAAACTGATCAATAAGGTTACTGCGTTCTTCACTTAATTGATAGGATGTTTTGACCAAGCCAATTTCTCGTTCAAAATCATATCCGATCATTTTAATACGCTTAACGCCATCCATTTTATAATGATCAGGCATTGTTGTAGAACCAACACCGGCAGCGACCATTGATAAGGCGCGCTCGTCTTGCGCGGTATTGAAAACTAGACGAGGTCTTACATTATGATCGGTAAAAAAACGGCTGGTTTCACTGAGGATTTCACAGCGCGAACGAACAATGGTTGGTTCGCCGGCAAATTCCGCCGGATGAATATTTTCTTTTTTAGCAAGGGGGTGATGATCGGCTAAGGCAATGCCATAGCCTTCTTTATAAAGGGGGGTCATGTCAAGTTTAAGTGTCGGTCTTAATATAGTTAGGGCAATATCAATCTTTCCTTCGCCTAGGCGGTTTTGGATTTCTTGTTCGGTCCCTTCAAAAAGCTCAATGACAAGGCCACTGACATCGCGTGTGAAGGTCGTAAGAATATTACGGACAATATCAGCCGATATTGTCATAAGCAGCCCTAGGCGAAGCAACTGGGTCCGGCCCGTTGATTTTATATCGGCTTCAGCGAGATTTAATTGATATAAAATTGATTTGGCATGGGGAACAAACCTTGTGCCGCTTTCGGTAAGGAATACGCGTTTTGAGGTCCGGTCAAAAAGCTTGCTGCCGAGGTTTGTTTCGAGTTTTTTAATGCCTGCTGATAAAGTGGGCTGGGTGACAAACACTCTTTTAGCTGCTTTGGTAAAGCTGCCGGTTTCGACAATGGCAAGAAAGTAACGGAGTTGATAATTTTCGATCATAGATATTTTTACTCATTTCTCTTTATCAATAGATAATATCTATAACGATGGTGTTTGTAAAACACGACTTTTTGATTTAAGTTTATAAAAAATAAAATACAGGGAAAGCAAACATGGAAAACGTAAAGAAATATTGGCCGGAATTTTTCACGTCATTGGTCGTAATGGGGCTTTTATGGAAAGTATTTGAACAAAGTGTTCTTGAGGGGCACTTTTTAATTCCTACTGGATTTTTTGCTCCTGCGGTGGTGTTTGGTAATATTGTTTATTACAGTAAGAAGGGTCAAATATGGGCGAAAACAATGCTTTTTTGGACATTTGTTGTCGGTGATTTATGTTCGTTTATGGCAATTTTTTACTCGCCTTCACTCAAGAAATTGGCATATGGACCGATTAGTGTGGCAGTTTTAGTGGTGATTTTTACTTATTTACTGTATGGTTATCAGAAATCGAACCAATTATTTAAAGATTAACCCTTTATGTTTATTATATAAGGTCAAGGTTAATTTGTTTTTTTCGGGCTAATATATGCGATTGTTAAGTTTAATAGTTTTAATTAGTTTCTTTCAGGTTTCGGTCGCTTCTGCCGTATCGGTTGACGATGTCATTGCGACATTTGAAAAAAATTTCAGAATAAAATTAAAAGAAAATAAAGTCCCCGGCGGGGCTTATGCGATCATTCGTGGTGGTAAAGTTATCGCCATGCAAGGTTTAGGTGTTCGTGCACTCGGCAGTAAAGCCCCGGTCGATGAAAATACGGTATTCAGGTTGGCCAGTGTATCCAAAACGTTTGCTGCCGGATTAACCGCGCAATTAGTAGAAGAACATAAATTTAATTGGGATGATTAAATCGTCGACTTTATTCCGGAGTTTAGGTTTAAATCGAAAAAATATTCATCAAACCTTACCGTTAATCATATTATGAGCCAAAGCTCAAGTCTGGTACATAATGCCTATGATAATCTGATTGAAGCCAATTATCCAATGGCGAAGATTATTGATAAATTTAAAGAGATCGACCCCATGTGTCGTCTAGGCAAGTGTTATGGTTATCAAAATGTTCTTTATAGTCTTATTCAGCCTGTGATCGAAAAATCAACATCATCCAGTTATGTTGACCTGATGCATAATCATATTTTTGATCCGCTTAAGATGGAACGCTCATCGCTGGGTTATGACGCATTTCTTGAAACACCAAATCATGCCGAACCACATGTTCTTACCCGCAAAGGGTGGGTGAAAACGAAGGTGAAGCCAAGTTATTATAAAATATTGCCAGCAGCAGGTGTTAATGCCAGTGTTGCTGATATGTCAAAATGGATATTGGCGCAGATGGGCGCGTTTCCCGATGCTTATTCGCCTGCCGTTATTGAGATGGTAACAACCAAGCGTATCCGTACCCGCAAAGAAATGCGTAAACGCAATTGGCGTTCTATCTTGAAAAATGCCCATTATGGTTATGGATGGCGCATATATGATGTAGGCGGCGAGGAACTTGTTTATCACGATGGTTCCGTTGCCGGATTTCGCACAGAAGTTGCCTATTCAAAAGAAAAAGACCTAGCACTGGTTATATTGCTTAATGCGGAAACTAAAATGGGCAGTAACCTTAATGCCGAGTTTTGGACCGAGATTTTTAAACCGGAGCCAAAACCAAAAGTGGTTAAAGCAAAAATTGTTCGCAAGAAAACCACGCGAATTGCCCGTTCAATGGTGCCGCGCGATAAACCGTCTTTAATCCCTGCTTCGGAATAATTCCTAAAATGAAAATAATTCTGGCACCAATGGAAGGTGTTATTGATTTTGCCATGCGTGAGCTTCTTACTGCTAGCGGCGCATATGATCATGCGGTTACAGAATTTATTCGCGTTAATAATAATCTAATGTCAAAAGCGCATTTTATTAAATTCTCACCTGAGCTTTTAACAGGCGGTAAAACGCGTTCTGGAACCCCGGTATATATTCAGTTACTAGGTCAGGATAAAAACTGGATGGCGGAAAATGCGCTGCGGGCTTGCGCGCTTGGTGCACCAGGAATTGATATTAATTTCGGTTGCCCAGCAAAAACGGTAAACCGGCATAAGGGCGGCTCAATCCTTCTTAAAGAACCGGATGTCGTTTATTCTATAGTCAAGGAAGTGCGGATGGCTGTGCCGGAAAATATTCCACTCAGCGTTAAAATGCGCCTTGGTTATGAGGATAAATCATTGGCCATTGAAAATGCTTTAGCGATTGAGGAAGCGGGTGCAAGCAGCCTTGCCGTTCACGCAAGGACAAAAATTGAAAGCTATAGACCGCCTGCCCATTGGCACTGGATTGCTAAAATAAAGAAAAAGGTAAATATACCACTTGTGGCTAACGGCGATATTTGGTCAAAAGAAGACGCTGAAAACTGTATCAAGGTTTCAACATGTCAGGATATTATGATTGGAAGAGGTGGGTTATCGCTACCAAACTTAGCCGAAGTGATTAAGAATAATGCAAAACCTTGTGCTTGGTCCAAAACTTGCGAGATGATTATTAAATATAGTGAATATGATAGAGACGGCAAAAGTAAAAACTTTCTTCCCAACCGCATCAAACAATGGCTCTCTTATCTTAAACGTGAATATTTTGAGGCGGATGAGTTATTCCGTGAGATCAAAACCATGCGTGAATTAGGCGAGATTACAAAAACAATCAATAGAAATCATCTATGATATTCATAAATATTATTAATTTTATCTATGATAAGTAATCTGTTATTCTGACACCTTAAACATTAAAAGGGTGATGAATGATGGCCGTGATAGATAGTAAAATAGATCATTTAGGATCCGAATTTGCGGCGAATAAAGCCAATATGTTAAAACTGGTAACTGACCTTAATGAAAAAATTGCTCATATCGAAAAAGGTGGTGCTGAAAAATATCGTGAACGTCATATTTCAAGAGGAAAATTGCTACCGCGTGACAGGATCAGACGTTTGCTTGATAAGGGTAGTGCATTTCTTGAGTTTTCACAATTAGCCGCATATGAGGTTTATGAAGCAGATGTCCCTGCCGCGGGCATTATAACGGGTATTGGCCGTGTTGCTGGTCTTGAATGTGTAATCGTCTGTAATGACGCCACAGTCAAAGGGGGTTCATATTTCCCACTAACCGTTAAAAAACATCTGCGGGCGCAGGAAATCGCGAAACAGAATAATCTGCCTTGTATCTATCTGGTCGATAGTGGTGGTGCAAATTTACCAAATCAGGATGAAGTTTTCCCGGACCGTGATCATTTTGGACGTATTTTTTATAATCAGGCAAAATTATCATCAAATGCCATTCCGCAAATTGCTGTCGTTATGGGATCATGTACAGCTGGCGGGGCATATGTGCCAGCAATGAGCGATGAAAATGTCATTGTTAAAGAACAGGGGACAATTTTTCTTGCCGGGCCACCACTCGTTAAAGCGGCAACGGGGGAAATTGTTAGTGCTGAAGACCTTGGTGGTGGTGATATCCATACACGGGTTTCCGGGGTTGCTGATCACCTTGCTGATGATGATAACCATGCGCTTGAAATTACCCGCTCGATAGTGGCTAACCTTAATCGTGATAAAAAACATGATCTGGTTCTCAGGGAAACCCGCGAACCGCACTATGACACAAAAGAATTATACGGTGTTATTCCGTCACAATTAAAAATTCCCTATGATGTACGGGAAGTTATTGCCAGAATTGTTGATGGCAGTGAATTTGATGAATTTAAGGAGCGTTACGGAACCACATTGGTTTGTGGATTTGCACATATTTACGGGATGCCGGTTGGTATTGTTGCCAATAACGGCGTGCTTTTTTCTGAATCTGCTCTTAAGGGCGCTCACTTTATCGAGCTATGCGCGTCACGAAAAATTCCCCTTATATTCTTGCAAAATATTACGGGATTTATGGTTGGTGAAAAATACGAAACGGGTGGCATTGCCCGTGACGGTGCAAAAATGGTTACGGCCGTAGCATGTGCGGAAGTGCCAAAATTTACCGTGATTATCGGTGGGTCGTTTGGGGCGGGAAATTATGGCATGTGCGGCAGGTCCTATGATCCAAGGTTTTTGTGGATGTGGCCAAATGCACGTATTTCGGTAATGGGCGGTGAACAGGCTGCCGGCGTGCTAGCCACGGTGAAGCGGGACGGCATAGAACGGGTTGGCGATGAATGGTCTGACGAGCAGGAAGCGGACTTTAAAAAACCGATCATAGAACAATATGAACATCAGGGGCATCCATATTATTCATCAGCGCGGATTTGGGACGACGGAATAATTGATCCCGCGGATACGCGCCGGGTGCTTGGGCTCTCATTATCCGCAAGTTTAAACGCACCAATAAAAGATACAAAATTTGGCATATTCAGGATGTGATCAATGACAATAATATTTGAAAAAACGAAAAATGTAGCACGCATTACTTTAAATAGACCAAAAGTTCATAATGCTTTTAATCAGCAGATGATAGTCGAGCTAACGGCTGCATTTGCTGATCTTGAAAGCTGTCCCAATACTGATATTGTGTTAATATCAGGCGCAGGAGCAAGCTTTTCTGCGGGGGCGGATCTTGAGTGGATGAAATTGGCTGCAGGCTATTCATACGAAGAAAACATCGCTGATGCGATGAAATTAAGCAATATGTTCGATGCTTTATACCGACTTAAACAGCTTACTATTGCCTGTGTTCACGGGGCAAATATGGGCGGGGCGATCGGGCTTATAAGCAGTTCTGATATTGTGTTTGCGGACCAGGAAAGTAAGTTTGCTTTATCTGAGGTAAAGCTAGGCCTAACTCCAGCTACGATTTCTCCCTATGTCATAAATGCCATTGGTGCAAGACAGGCCAAACGATATTTTCAAACAGGTGAATTATTTAACGCGGAAAAGGCACTGGAGATCGGGTTGATCCATGAAATATTTACCTCGGAAGATGACCGTGAAGGGCTGATTGATAGCTTGCTTTATTCAATCCGTCATAATGCTCCGAACGCCATGAAAAATGCCAAGAAATTGGTGATTGATTATAATAATGAGCAAATTACTGATGATTTGAGGAGGGACTCGGCAATGAAAATTGCAAAAACTCGGTCATCAGAAGAGGCCGCCGAAGGACTTAGCGCCTTTTTTGATAAAAGAAAACCGGATTGGAAGAATGATGTTTGAAAAAATTCTGATTGCCAACCGTGGTGAAATAGCATGCCGTATTATTGATACTGCTCAGAAAAAAGGCATTAAAACCGTTGCTGTATATTC
>JAESUD010000365.1 GCA_016763335.1 Emcibacteraceae bacterium
ATTGAAGCCATGAAAAAGATTAAGGCCTTAAGTAAAGCACATAAAAACATACCTATTATCGCTCTAACCGCCTTCAGCAAACAAGCCATAGGGAACGATTTTACCGAATTAGGTATGGATGGTTATTTAGCAAAGCCTATAAGCAAAAAAAGCTTAATTAATGAAATTAAAAGGCATTTAAACCTGAGTGAAAATAAAGAATATTCAGCGCTAAAGGAAACATCGGTTAATAAAGAAACATTGCTTAATTTAATCAATGATGTCGGATTTGACGCAACAACACGTTTATTCAATGTCTTCCGATCAGAGACTGAACAGAGATTTAAAAATATAAAAGGGTATATACAAACGGAAAATTATCCACTGTTGGAATGCGAAAGCCACGCATTAAAAAGCGCATCCTATAACTTCGGGTTAGATCAATTAGGAAAAACAATGGACTTAATGGAACAAGCAGCCATCAAAAAAGATTTGAAAAATATCAAGAATATTGCCGAAACGGCGATCCAGAATTTCGAGATCATACCGGCAGAGGTGAAACAGTTATAATTCCACGCCCCAACCACGCATCTTTCTATAAATTGTTGATGGGCTGACTTCTAAAAATGCCGCAGCCTTAACAACATTACCATCACATTGTTTAATGGTTTTTTCCATAGCATCTTTTTCAACAACCCAAAGGGGCATTATTTCATCATTATTTTGCCCCTGCACGGTCACTGCATTGTTATTGGAAGAAATACTATTTCTCATAAAGTTCGACTTTGCTGGGCGTGAAGGAAGCGCTTTATTATTTGTCATCAATATTTCCGGTAGCATATTCATGGTTACAACCTCACCGTCACTCAGCACGACAATCTGCTGAATGATATTTTGCAATTCGCGAACATTTCCCGGCCATGAATAATCTGAAAACAGCTTTAATACACTTTCGTCGAACTGATTAAATCTCTTCTGTTCTTGCAACGTGTATTTATTAAGGAAATGTTCAGCAAGCTCAATAATATCTTCTTCCCGATCTTTCAAGGGCGGCATATGAATTGGAATGACAAACAATCTATAATATAAGTCTTCACGAAATTTTCCAAGATTAACCTGTTCATGCGGATCTTTATTTGAGGCACATACAAAGCGAATATCAACGGTAATATCCTTATCGCCACCAACTTTTCTGAATGTTTTTGTCTGTATGAAACGCAGTAACTTTATCTGAAGATCAATATCCAGCTCGCAAATCTCATCAAGAAACAATGTCCCGCCATCCGCAGATAAAGCGGCACCATCACGGTTGGAAATCGCGCCGGTAAAGGCGCCTTTTTTATGGCCAAAAATCTCACTTTCCAATAACTCTCTAGGAATTGATCCACAATTAATTGCAACAAACGGTTTGTTTCTTCGTTTACTTTGTGAATGCAGTGCTTCCGCGCATATTTCTTTACCGGAACCACTTTCCCCGGTGATAAATACCGACGCATCACTTGTTGAAGCACTTTTAATTATTTGATAAACCGCTTTCATAGGATAGCTGGAACCGACAAAATGGTTTAACCCGCTTTTGGGAACAGTTTCCTCAAATTTTTCAACGATTTTTTTAAGCTCATTATTGTCTAGGGCATTGCGAACCGTTGTTGTAAGCCGTCCCGCATTAAATGGTTTTAAAATAAAATCAAACGCCCCTTTCTGCATCGCCTCTACGGCGACCTCAATAGATCCATGAGCCGTTATAACAATTACATTGGTGGAAATATTATTTTCATTAATAAAATCCAGAATTTCCATGCCGCTCATATCTGGCAATTTTAAATCTAGTAAAATTAACGAAGGCGTGACGTTTTTCAGCATACTCAATACTTCAGCCCCACTCGAACAATGATAAACCTCATGTCCAGTCGGCTTTAAATATTCCATATATGTTAAGGCTAAAGAAAATGAATCTTCAATTAATAATATATCTACTGATTTCATATATTGCTCCAAATTTACACACATACTACCACTCAAATACTTACAAAATGCTAATGAACCTGCGGAACCCACCTTGTCAGAGTTGCCAACAATTGCCGCTTCCGAACCGGCTTTGCCAAATAGTCATCCATACCCGAAGAAATAAACAAATCTTTTTCATCATTATAAGCATGGGCGGTTAAGGCGATAATAGGGACTTTTGATATGTCATCATTTAAGATACGAATTTCCTGTGTGGCCGTGATACCGTCCATTTCAGGTGTCGAAATATCCATCAAAATAGCATGAAGGTTATCTTGATTATGATGTTTTACATATTCCAGCGCTTCTTTGCCATTTTGAACAACATCTACTTTAAAACGGGTATTTTTTAACATTGCAACAACAACTTCCTGATTGGTTATACAGTCTTCAACCAGCAGAACTTTTTTCTTATTCTGCTCTTCATTTAGTTTTGTGCCATTATTTTTCATAGAAGATAGGACGGAAACTACATCGCTCGTTCTCAAATCTATATCATGTCTCTCTATTTCTTTACTTTTTTCCATGCTTACGGAAAAGGAAAAGCAAGACCCAATGCCTTCTCGACTTTTAACGGTAATTAACCCACCCATTTTTTCGACAATTTTTTGTGAAAGGGAAAGTCCAAGCCCTAGCCCCATATAACAACGGTCAAAGCCATCATCAATTTGTTTGAATTCTTCAAATATCTTTTTCTGATTTTCTGCTGAAATACCTATTCCTGTATCTTTTATTTGAAAACATATTTCTACGTTATTTTTACTTATATCTTTAACATCCGTTTCTAGGGTTACATTACCGTCAGAAGTAAATTTAAAGGCATTTGATAATAAGTTAATCAGCACTTGTTTAAGGTGGCCTTCATCACCAACAAGCACCAAATCCTTGGTCGCGAGGTTAATAATAGAAAACTGTAAATTCTTATTTTTTGCCTCAAAGGAAAATTCATTTTCCAAATGGCCCAATAATTCAAAGAATGAAAACCGATTAATGGAAAGGTTGAATTTATTTTTCTCAATTCGTGAAAAATCCAGAATATCATCAACAATGATCATTAAGTTCTCAGAAGAATTTATAATGACGTCGATGTACTTATCCTGCTCGTCTGTAATATGCCCTTCCTTTAACATGTCCGCCATGCCCATAATGCCGTTTATCGGGGTTCTGATCTCGTGGCTCATAACTGCAAGAAATTTATTCTCCGCTTCATTCGATGCTTCCGCTTTATCTTTTGCCACTTCCAAGTCGGCAAGGATTTGCTCTCGGTGGTTTTGACTTTGCCGCAGGCTGTTAACAGATTCCGCCAGATTTCCAAACTCAATCGCCGCCGCTTTGGGAAGATTAAGCGGGGCGATTTGTGTGCTATCGGAAAGCTGAAGCAGTTTTCCGTTAATCCTACTGATCGGCTTAATAATGAAATACTTAATCGAGACATAAAATGAGCCTGTCATGATCAAGACAATCAACGTCGCTAGTATTATAATTGGTCTTGTCCGCTGCGATACCTGCTCAGAGAATGACAATGTTCCCCAATAAAGCTCTATTGTTCCAAATGTCTCACCGGCTAGTACGACATCATGGGAAAATGAAATGCTTGCCTCTGCTCCCTGTCCATTTAAGTTTCCTCTTTCAACAAGTATTTTTCCTACTTCATTAAAGAGAATTATTTTAATAATATCGGGGTCAGTGGTTAAAACCTGTTCAACCAGAGTTTCGAGGACGGGCCGATCTTCGGAAATGACCGCGTTTAAACTTCCCGCCGAAAGAAAAGAAAGAACCCTTTCATTCTGTTCGATCAATTGTTGTTTAATATATTGTTTCTCGTAAATATTTATGGTGACAATTAAGCCACTGCCAAGAATGACCCCGAGAATGCAAAATATCAAGGATATCTGTTGTAGTAATCCCAGACGAGGAAGAGGCCAGAATTTAATCATTCTTGTTCTCCTTTTTTCTACTCTCATCTCTAACGATATAAAAATACTTATTGAGTGAAATGGCCCGACGAGTTTCTTCATAATCGTTGTCATCCCCCAAGAGGAAACCCTGTTTTGAAATCCCCTGTAATATTTCAACTGTCGTTAAATTAAGCAACGCTTCACGAATGGCATCAATCAAATTCCCATCAAGTCCTTTTCTTGCGACCCATGGTTTTGTCACATTATTAAACTCGACCAGTTTTTTAAGCTTCGCCCCTTTGGCAATCAATTTTTTAAAAGTACCCTCTTTCAAAGCACCCGCATCATAATCCCCGGCATTGACCGCTGTACCCACGGTGTCGTGCCTGCCTAGATAGTCATATTCTTTTAAATCACTGGCATATATTCCCTCGGACATCATGTGGTTTTGCGAAAGGTATCGTCCGATCGTCGACCTCGGATTGCCAAAGGCAAACGATTTACCTTTCAGGTCTTTTATCGATGTAATTGAACTATCCGCGCGGATGCAAATCACACCCTTGAATATTTTTTGGCCGTTCTGATTTTCCATAGCAATGATTTGTAAGGCCGGCTCTGCTATTTTAGCGAAAACATAGGACGCAGGGCCAAGCTGGGTAAAATCCACCTCTCCACTCGCTATTGCCTCAACGCCTTTTTTATAAGTCGAGAAAACCTGCAAGCGAATGTGAACATCTTGCGAAAAATGCTCACTTAACCGCTGTTCAAGATGATTAAGTATCGGTCTAAAATTAGTCACCATAACAGTTGGCTTGTCGGCCGAGTACAGACCAAAAGTCAATTTTATTTCGCCATGCGAATTACAAGTTAAAATGAAAAAAATGAAAAAAAGTCTAAATAATTTACTCATCACAAAATCCTCTAATTTATATCTTACCCTATAAAATGCAGATATTGTGCCAATTAGCCGTGCGATATAATTATTTATTTACAATAAGTTAAGCGAATTTAATTTTAGCTCATCATTTTATTTGCAAAATGCAAAGCATAATGACAATACCTTTTTTCTTTTCGGCACATCATTTGCATCTTAAGTTCTGAAAGGATTGAGTAATGAATAAAAAAGACTGGAAAGTTCTTGAGCAGATAGAAGATTATCGAAATGACAGAAATATTTACATCTATAAGCAAAAATTACGACTGCCAAATAACAATATAATAGATAATTTTTATCAAATAAAAATTAATGATTTTGTCACAATGCTCATTCAGGATATGAACGGAAAGTTTTTATGTTTTAATCAATATAAGCACGGTATTGGCCATGTCGCATTAACACTTCCAGGAGGATTTATTGATGTAGGAGAAACCTCATTACAGGCAGCAAAAAGAGAAATAATGGAAGAAACGGGCTACCTATGCCCTAATCTAAATTTTTTGGGAAAATTCGTTCTTAGCGGCAATCAGAAGGTTTGCAATTCGCATATCGTATCAGGAACTAAAGCAAAGAAAGTGTGCGACCCAACAGAACCAGATCAAGAAAATCCTGAATTAATACTATTATCAACAAAAGAACTCAAACAGGCATTACACGACAAAATGTTCCCCATCATTTCCCATATAGCTGCAATAGGAATGATTCTATCAAAATAACCCCTCCAATAATAACCCCGGCCGCCAGGACCAGGGTTATTTTTTTGGTTTCTGTTGTTGGATTTGAACCAACGACCTTCAGGTTATTATTTTGTTTTCTTTAGTTACGCCCTATATACAAATTTTATTATTTATGGTCATAAACTACTGATATATTGACATTATATTAAATAATATCTACTCCTGAAAATCATAACAAACTAACGATTTCGCTTCCGCATGCTTCCGTATTGTTTCTGAGAATTAGAATTGGAGTATTCTTTGACCAAGATTACCAAACGACTTGTAGATAGTTCAGCGCCACAAGATAAAGGTTATTTCATATGGGATGATGAAGTTTCAGGCTTTGGTATGCGCGTATTTAAACCAGGTCGTAAGTCATACCTTATTCAAGGCAATCCACCAGAAGACTGACCATCGGCTCACATCGAGTACTGACCCCCGATGAAGCACGTAAAGAAGCATGAGCCTTACTCGTTGATGCTCCCCAAAGGTGGAAACCTTCCGAAGAAAAACGCCTATACCGACACGTCCCAACCATAAAAGCCTTATGCTAACGCTTTATGAATGATCATGTTCCAACTGCTTGCAAAGCATCTACTCAAAAAGAATATAGGCGCAATGTAGATTTATTTATTAATCCCGCTATTGGCAGATTAAAAATTCAAGATGTATCAAGGCCTGATATATCAAAATTTCATCAATCCTTAAAAAGCCCCCGCCCCCTACCAAGCCAATAGAGCATTAGGAGTATTGTCCAAACTATTTAACCTTGCTGAAGAATGGGAGTTAAGGCTCGATGCTTCAAATCCTTGCCACCACGTTAAAAAATTTACAGAAGAAAAGAGATACGATATTTATCCAATAGAGAACTATCCAATCTCGGAGAAACACTCCGCAAATGTGAAGCTGAAAATACAGAAAACCCTTACGTGATATCCACCCTAAGGTTACTCCTTTTAACGGGTTGTCGCCTTGGTGAAATACAAACTTTGGAATGGGGTTACATTCAAGAAAACTGTTTAAAGCTTCCTGATTCAAAAACGGGTTCAAAGAAAGTGTATCTTAGCGAAGCCGTTTTAGAAATCCTGTCTAAAATCGAAAAAGTGAAAAACAATCCTTACGTTATTGTTGGAAATAAAGCAGGACAACATATAATCGATATGCAAAAGCCTTGACGGCGTATACCTACGTTAGCTAATCTGAAAGATGGTCGCATTCATGGTTTTCGTCATACATTCGCCTCTGGGGCTGTATCAGGTGGGGAAAGCTTACCATAGAAAAAAAGCAACAGCCCGTTACCGATCCTGTTCATAACGCTGCCGAGAGAGTTTCTAGTGCGATTGCGGAAGTTCTATTGTCTAATAAGTGAATGACTGCTTTGGGTCCAGACTGTGTGAAAAGTCTGCATCTGGGTCTTAGTTAATAAAACTTGTCCTATTCTCCCGATCTTGGCTGCTTTGGCAGTCATTGGTGGTCGATGTTTTTATTGTTTTTGACCAGTTAATGATAAAACTAACCTCTCATGGCCGTTCTGAGGC
>JAESUD010000366.1 GCA_016763335.1 Emcibacteraceae bacterium
ATGAGGTTAAATGTGAAAATTTTATCCTCTCCGAACCTTCATGCGGTTACCGCAATATACTAACCCGTGAACTATTGAAACTGGGCAACAAACTTGAACCCAACATGTGGTTTGAAAATACCGAAGCCATCAAACAATGCGTGATCAGCAATATGGGGCTTTCATTTTTACCTAAAATCGCCACCCAATCCGATATTGATTGCGGGGCATTTAAACAAGTAAAGCTCACTCAAAAATTTGATACAAAAATAAAGCTGCAAGTCATTACCCATAAAGATAAATGGTTAAGCCCTACCCTGAAAGAATTCATGAGTGATTTGAGGATTAAATTTAAAGAATAATAAATTAATAACGGTAGGTTCGCTTAAAAAACCAAGCCTAAAAAATTAAGTAAAACTTACCGTCAAATTTATTTTTATGATGCTTCTCGCCAGATAAATTCATTATCATTGCTCGCGATAAGCGACGGGTTATCCATGCTAGGAACATATCCTTTGTCATGAAGTAAATCCATAAAACCGTAATCTGAAGCATACTGTTTAAAAGCATCCGCAAAAGTTGATATATTCTCATTCTTACTATGGACTGTTTTCGGGACATAATTATTATCCTTCAACAGATCCATGAAGCTATATGTAGTTAATAAAGTTGTCATTGATCTATCCTTAAATCTGTTGAAATTATTCAAAAGGAGCTGTTCATGGCTCCATGATTTAAACATAGATATTCAATATCGGGCTTTCAATATACCGCAATGCACCTTGTCTCAAAAAAAATCCGACTTGTCGCAATTTTAGATTTTTCAACTAAAATAACGCCTGTCCATCTTAATCGGTTATGCGTTTTATTTAAATATTTTTTGGAAAATAATAAAAACCGGCAAAAATCAATTTATCAACATCCGTTCCGTTACTTGAAAGCGGCAAAGCAAGCATGTCATAGTCCAAAAATGTTTTTTCTGACCATAACAATTGACCATGATATATATAGGGTCGTTTATTTTCTACCAACCAGTCATATCGATCATTCACATGACTATATAACAAAGGGATCTCATCAAGATATTTTCCGGTTACTTCTGAACCGAACGCTTTGACGTTTGCTGAGCCAACCAAAACAAGCTTATATCTTCTTGGGTCTTCTTCAACATTAATGATCGTAATATGTGCCAATGCTTGCGGCACCTTTGTCGGCTCAAAATCCGCACGTGATGGTAAAAACTTATCGCCCTTAATACTCAACCAATACTCATAAAGAACTCTCATTTTAGGGTCTGATATATCATCAACGGTAAAGTCCGGATTGATGTTATTCTCTGACATTTCGGTCAACTTTCTATAATTAGCTTTATTTTATTCCGCCTATATAGTGAATTTTATAAAATTTACTAGCCCAATATATTTTTATAATGGTTATAAAAGTTAATGCCGGTCACTTTTTCCACATCATCCTCTGATAATCCACGCTCTAAGAGCTTATCCCAAACCACTTCCATACGCCGCGGTGAGTTTAGTTCTTCAAAATAAAGCGGCACACGGCGAATATCAAACCGTTCACCCTGTTCGCGCTGCATTTCTGCTAAATATTCATCGGTTACTACAAGGCGGCGATGGTCACGATCTGAGCCAATACCCACATGGTCAATACCCGCGACATTAATCGCGTGCATAATATGATCGAAATATAATTCAACCATGCCATAACGTTCTAACGTCATAAATGTCCGCATTTGTGTGATGCCCACCACCCCGTTTTTATCCGCCAAGTTTTTTAGCACAACATCCGGCATCGCCCGCGGGTTAGAATTAAGTGCATCACAGGTCGTATGGGAAATCTGTATCGGCTTATCCGATATTTCGATAGCATCAAGCGTGGTTTGTACATTGGCATGGCTAAGATCAACCATCATGCCCACATCATTAAGCTTTTCAATCAATAACGCACCAAAATCAGTAACACCTGAACCATGTCTTTCCATGCATCCTGAACCTGAATAATTTTGGTAATTATAGGTAAGTTGGCATGAGCGCTGCCCGACCCCGTAAAAAGCATCAACATTATCAAGGTCAGCCATAAAATGTGCTGAATTTTGCGTCAGATAAAAAATGGCCATCTTACCCTCGGCCCGCGCCCGGTCAATATCTGCCGAAGTCGTGCCTTTAAGGTAATATTGTGATTTTTCAGCAATATGACGGTCGAACCACAACATTTCTTCAAGTGATGACTGAAAGTTTTGTTCGGAAGACTGGTTCTGTTGACGCGGGTTGCCGCAAGTTACCGTAATTGCCCGCATGCCCGCAGCCAATATTTCCTCGATCAATTCATCAGAAAATGTATCGCGGATTTCCCCCATGGCATCCATCACAAATGCATTACGTTTAGCGTCCCATGGTTTTCCAACCAGCGCACTACGCCCATCATTGGTGAGCCTCTGTTGTGCCTGCGCCATATTCCCCATTGTCATCATCATCGGCAGTGCCGCCGCACCCAAAACGAAATCTCTTCTTTTCATATTATCACCTCCCTTAATTCAATAATAAGTATACTCTTATTTAAAAGCACTCTAGATGAAAAAAAGGCGTCCATCAAGAACGCCTTTCAAAAATCTTAATAATAATAACGCCTTAGTTGGGCATTTTGAAGAAAGGCAACAGCATTGGAATGCGTCGCAGGTAATTTTTATAGGATTCACCCAAGTGATTTTCTAGATCTTTTTCTTCATGTGGAATGGCAATTAAAATCTGTGCTGTCATAAGCGATGCAAAAAGAAAATGCCCGACCGTCATCGTCGGCGTCGACCAGAATGCGATGATAAATCCGGTATAAATTGGATGACGCACCAGTTTATAAAAAAATGGTTGAACAAATTTCAACGTCGGCATTTCAACGCCTTTTAAATTGTTATAAACCTGTTGAAGACCAAAAAGCTCAAAGTGATTGATCAAAAACGTGGAAATAAGCACCACACCAAATCCGCCAAGCAGACCGGCCCAGAGTACTAATATCCAAGTGCTATCAGCCGTCTGCCAGACAATATCAGACATTGGCTGCCAGTAAACATAAATTGCGATCAAGCATAAACTGGACACCAAAACATATGTGCTGCGCTCACTCGCCGCCGGAATAATCTTAGTCCATTGTTTTTTAAACCACGGCCGGGCCATAATGCTATGTGTTAAAGCAAATAGTGAAACCAATCCTACATTGATCATGAGTGACGCCCCTAACGGGCCAGCCTCCCCACTATCAATTGTCTTGGTAACGTATGGTAGCATGTCAAAATTTCCGACAAAGGCGATTAGATATAAAAATGTTACAAAAAAAAGCGCATAACTCATAACGCCATAGAGTAATATGAGTAGTTTACCCATTATATTCCCCTTATATTTTTTATTATATCCCCATTTTAGTACACTATCCTTAGCATATTTTCGCCTAAAACACAATTTGACGCTCAAGCACAAAAAAAGGCGCTCGGGAAGAGCGCCTTTAATTTAAGTAGGTATTTTTAGCTTATCCAATGATCTTAGCGTAAAGATCATAAACATTCTGACCGAATATTTTCTCTGACTGCCCTTCGGATAAACCACGACTTTTAAGTCCGTCCCAGATCACTTCCATGCGGCGTGGCCCGTTAAGGTCTTCAAA
>JAESUD010000367.1 GCA_016763335.1 Emcibacteraceae bacterium
GATGTAGCAATGGGAAAAGCCGTTCTCAGGATCGAAGAGCTAGCAAGAAACCTAGAAGTTTAATTAATTCCCCATAGTTCAGCATATTTTTTATACATGTCTATTCGGTCGTAGTGTTTTCTGACATGTTGGGCGTTTGCCTTACCGATTGATATTTGCGCCTTCTTGTCGTTAATTAATGTTTTGAGAGCAGCGCTAAAGGCTTCATCATCACCTGCCGGGACTATGAAATCTTTATTTATATCTGAAACCATATGTTTCACATCTCCAACGCTTAGTCCGACGACGGGTAATCCTGCGGCCATGGCCTCATTTACCGCATTGGGCATTTGTTCTGTATCGGATGAAATGGCAAAAATATCCAATATACCAATGGCTTTTTCCGGATTTGATATATGACCTGTAAAGATGATCTTATCTTCCATACCTAAATTCGAGGCTAGTTTTGCAAGTTTTCGTCTCTCAGCGCCTTCACCCATGATGACTAATTTTGAGTTTTTTTCTGATATTTCACTGAAACATTTAATTAAACGGGAAATGTTTTTTTCCGGTCGTAACGGTGCAATGGTGCCGACGATGATTTCTTTGTCTTTTTTATCAAGTCCCGCAATTTGATAATCGGTATCGATATTTGTGAATTTTTCGATATCTACCCCGTTAGGAATATATTTTATTTTCTTTTCTGGGATTTTCCATTTTGATTTGGCAATTTCAACCAGTGTTGTGGCCGGAACCGATAGAAATTCTATATTCCTTAGGGCCGCGCGGCGAAATAAATTCCTTCTAGGCATAGTGTTATGGGTTTCTTCCGGGCCAAAACCGCTTTCAACATGAATGTGGCGCATAATCGGGCCAAAGCTATTGGCAAGGGCCCACTCAACGGCACCCCAATTATAAGTGATCAACAAATCTGCATTGGTGTTTTTAAGAAATGTGCGATATCTTTTTATCCGGTGTAGTAGTGAACCACGAATATCATGGTGTGTCCTGTCAATGGCAACATAAAGACCATCATTAATAATATCTTCGCTCCCGAAATCATCATTTGTTGAAATAATCGTGTGGCGCGCTTTTTCTTCAAAATAATTAATGGCATGGCATATCTTTATGGGAACGCCACCACGGCCAAATGATGGAAAAATATGAATAATATGTGGGATTTTATTGGTCATTTTTAAGTTTTTAAATACTCGGATAATAAAAATATTTTTAACTTTTAGGTTAAAACTGATGATAATGCAAACTTGTCGTTGCTGTAAATGCAAAGAAGCCTTACATTAAGAGGTGCGGGCACTGTTTTGTTGGTGTCTTAATTTATCTCCGGGGCGATAATTCTCTATCGGGAGCTGCCTCTGCTAGGGCCGTGGCCTTATTACCGCGGCGCCCACCTATACATACTAGGTTCTGGAGGATAACAAATAGTCACGGCACAATGGTCCCGCACCTTATTTAACCAGTGCCCTCATTTAAGAAGTAAAAAATAACAATGTTAGATAAAAAAACACAGCGTGCAAAATCATTGAAATTGCGGGACGATATTTTTAAGAGTGGTAACGGCATGGCCGCGAGAAAAATTGCCGCGCAGGTCATCATGCTTCCCGAATTGGATGAAGTAAAATTGATTTCAGGGTATTTTCCCATAAAAAGTGAACTTGATTGTCGGGTGATTTTAAGGTCACTGCATGCGGCGCGTTTCCCCTTGTGTCTGCCAAAAATAATAAATGACAATGAACCGCTAGAATTTAGAGCGTGGGATATGAGAACGGAACTCGAAGATGGCCCGTTTGGCACAAAAGAGCCGAACGGAGAAATAGTGATGCCAGAAATATTATTAATCCCGCTTGCGGCGTTTGATGAAAATGGTGCGCGTTTGGGTTATGGTGGCGGTTATTATGACAGGACGCTGAAAAAATTAAGAAAAGAAAACCCCGATGTTATTGCCATCGGGATTGCCTATGATGAGCAAAAACTTGATAGGGTGCAGGTGGAAAGCTATGATCAGCCACTGGACTTAGTCGTAACAGAAAAAACAACATACAGGTTTGAATAAGTGAGAATTATATATCTAGGTGACTTGGTTGGTCGTGCTGGCCGAAAAATAGTTGCAGAAAAATTACCTGAAATTCAGGAAAAATTAAAACCGGATGCGATAATCGTCAATGGTGAAAATGCCGCTGCCGGATTTGGTATTACGGAAAAAATTGCTAAAGAATTATTTGACATTGGTGTTCATGTGATCTCCACCGGAAATCATATTTGGGATCAAAAAGACACTAAGCGTTATATCAATACCGAACCACGGATGATCCGTCCGATTAATTTTCCCGAGGGAACACCGGGTAAGGGCTCAACCATATTCGAGGATACCCGTGGTCGCCGCCTGCTGGTGATTAATGTCATGGGCAGGGTTTTTATGGACCCGCTTGATGATCCGTTTAAGGCGGTTGATGATGAGCTTAAAAAATATCGTCTAGGCTCCACGATTAATTTTATCCTTGTCGATATTCACGCCGAGGCCACCTCGGAAAAAATGGCCATGGGGCAATATCTTGATGGTCGCGCGTCACTTGTTGTTGGCACCCACAGCCATATTCCCACGGCGGACGCGCAAATTTTTGATGGCGGCACCGCCTATCAAACGGACGCGGGAATGTGCGGTGATTATAATAGTGTTATTGGCATGGATAAAGTGGAACCGATTAACCGATTTCTCAAGAAATTACGCGGCGACAGATTTTCCCCGGCGCTCGGTGATGGAACCCTGTGTGGCGTTTTTGTGGAAACCGATGATAAAACCGGACTTGCAAAACGTATTGAACCGATTCGTATGGGCGCGCGTTTACATGAAACCTTTCCACAAATTTGAGAAGGTTTGATAAAAGTTATTCACAAATGCGGGCGCTTGCTTTATCAAGGTTCTGTATTGTAATTTAAGATGTTTTAGCTCTTTCAAGGGCTCATATGAGAGAAGAAAATGGCAGGCCATTCAAAATTTAAAAATATTCAACACAGAAAAGGCGCGCAAGATAAAAAACGTTCCTCACTCTTTAGTAAATTATCAAAAGAAATAACCGTTGCCGCGAAAATGGGTGGCCCAGATGTCGATTCAAACGCGCGCCTTCGGCTCGCAGTTCAAAATGCACGCTCGCTCAGTATGCCTAAAGACAATATCTCCCGTGCTGTTAACAAATCACAAGCCAGTGATGGTGAAAATTATGATGAAATTCGCTATGAAGGCTTTGGCCCCGGCGGCACGGCCATTATTGTTGAAAGCCTTACCGATAACCGCAACCGCGCGGTAACAGATATTCGCACGGCATTTGCTAAGAATGGCGGTAATCTTGGTGAAAGCGGCAGCGTGTCATACCAGTTTGATAAAGTTGGCGAAATTATATTTGAGGAAAGCGCAAAATCAGCAGATGATATGTTCGAACTAGCCCTTGATGCGGGTGCGGAGAATGTTGAAACTGACGGTGATATACATGAAGTGATATGTTCTATGGAAGATTTGCATTCGGTTTCTGCGGAACTTGCAAAAGCCACAGGCGAAGAACCAAAATCAGTCAAACTTATCTGGAAAGCGCAAAATACCATCGAAATGGATTTGGAGAGTGCAACAAAGCTCATTAAAATGATTGATGCCCTTGAAGAATTAGATGATGTTCAAAGTGTTTTTGGTAATTTTGAAATTCCTGATGATGTGATGGAGAAGCTAGACGCGTGATAAATAGTCGGCAACGTTTAGTGGGGTTTGATCCCGGTCTTCGCAAAACCGGTTGGGGTATTATTGACGTTGAGGGTTCCCGGCTTATCCATGTGGCAAATGGCGTTGTAAAAACCGATAATAATCTCTCCCTCGCTGAACGGCTCGTGCAATTATACGACGGACTAACACAAGTAATTGTGGACTGGGAACCAGTATCAGCAGCGGTTGAAGAAACATTTGTTAACAAAAACCCTGACTCGACATTAAAACTAGGGCAGGCCAGGGGAATATCATTGCTTGTGCCTTCAATGGCCGGGCTTCCGGTAGCGGAATATTCGCCCAACCATATTAAAAAAACAGTCGTCGGCGCGGGTCATGCGGGCAAGGAACAAGTAAAAGCCATGTTGGGAATATTACTTCCCGGTGTTAAGATAAACGGTGAAGATGCCGGTGATGCCCTAGCCGTTGCCATATGCCATGCCCATAGTGGCGGCGCCCATGGTCGGTTATCCGAAGCAATTGGAAAATCAGGTCTAAAGGGAAGCGGCGCACAAATAATAATGAAGGGGACAAGATAGTGATTGCCAAACTAAGAGGCCTTCTGGACAGCTATGGTGAAGACTGGTGCATCATTGATGTTGGCGGTGTTGGCTATCATGTTTTTTGTTCGGCGCGAACTTTGAATAATTTAAATAATACTGGCGAAGAAGTAACCTTGCTGATCGAGACGCATATACGTGAAGACCATTTTCATCTATTTGGTTTCTCTACCGAACTTGAACGCGACTGGTTCCGGCTTGTGCAAACCGTTCAGGGGGTTGGGGCAAAAGTGGCACTGGCAATTCTTTCTGCGGTGGGACCGGACGAGCTTTCAAATTCAATTGCCGCTCAGGATAAAACCGTGGTTGCCCGCGCGACGGGTGTGGGGCCAAAACTGGCAACACGTTTCATTCATGAACTCAAGGATAAAGTGGCCAAATTCGCTATTGCACCCGTTAAATCAGGTGACGGCAAACAGACAAGATCAACGGCACTTGGCGATGCGGTATCGGCACTTTCAAACCTTGGTTATAAACAGGCCGAAGCCTATATGGCGGTTTCAAAAGCTCTAAGTGATGGCGCGGATGATGATGTACAGACGCTCATCAGATTGGGATTAAAGGAGCTGGGTAAATGAGCGATCAGGAAGACCGCCTTATCACTGGTGATGAAATGCATGGAGATCATGATGTTTCCATTCGCCCGTCTACCCTTGATGAATTTATTGGGCAGCGCAAAGTATGTGATAATTTAAAAGTATTTATTGAAGCGGCAAAAACGCGCGGAAAGGCACTTGATCATGTGCTTTTCTTTGGCCCGCCGGGACTTGGCAAAACAACATTAGCGCAAATCATGGCCCGTGAACTAGGGGTTAATTTCAGGGCAACCGCCGGGCCAGTGATTTCAAAATCTGGTGATCTCGCCGCTCTTCTGACTAACTTAGAAGAAAATGATATTTTATTTATTGATGAAATTCATAGATTAAATCCGGCTGTGGAAGAAATTCTTTATCCGGCCATGGAAGACTTTCATCTTGACCTTATTATTGGTGAGGGGCCGGCGGCCCGTTCTGTGCGTATTGATTTGCCGCCTTTTACATTGGTTGGCGCGACCACAAGATCAGGTCTGTTGACCACGCCGCTTCGTGACCGTTTCGGAATTCCCACCCGGCTTAATTTCTATGATCCCGAAGACCTCGAGAAAATTGTCACCCGTGCTGCGCGGGTGTTAAAGGTTGAAATGACAAAAGATGGGGCGTTTGAAATTGCCAAGCGGGCACGCGGGACACCAAGAATTGCCGGAAGGTTGCTCCGCCGGGTGAGTGATTTTGCCCTTGTTGCGGGCAGTGGTGCGATAAATGCGGAAATTGCCGATAATGCGCTGCGCCGTCTTGAAGTTGATGCTCAGGGACTTGATGCCATGGACCATAAATATTTAAAATGTATCGGGGTTAGTTATAGCGGTGGTCCGGTCGGTATTGAAACTCTCGCCGCAGCCTTGAGC
>JAESUD010000368.1 GCA_016763335.1 Emcibacteraceae bacterium
AATCCACAAACATCAGCGATCCTTCTAGTAAGGTCGGCGACAGTGCTGCGAATTTTTAGTCGTGCGTACGCCTCATATGAATAGCCTGCCTCAGTAACGGCACGGGCACTGGCAAGGTTTCGCCATTCGGCAAGCTGTTGCAGAGTTGTGGTTTTATTGAATTTCTTGGGTGATACGTCAAAAACTAGTTTTTGCACACTGGGTTTAACTGAATCGACCACAGCCTTAATGGTGATGACTTTTTGATTATGGTTATGAATTTCCAGAAGGTCATCATGCATTGGCTCATTCATGGGGATATCGGACATTGCGCCTTTTAATGTATTTAGCAATGCTGGTGGGGCACCCGTTGCTTTTCCCTTTAATTTTTCAGGATTGGGATCGATATAAATAATACGGCGATTAACTTCACGAAATGCCGGACGGTCGTGTATGGCGGCAATGGCTTTATCAAACGGCTTATTATTCAAAATACTACCGTCAGGAAACGAGGTTAGCTCAGGGTTTACGCCAGCACGGTTATATTCTTTAAAGTTGTTTTTAATAAAGTCCTCTTTTTTAATCCATTTTAAGTTTCGTGTTTTTAAAAAATAGTCAGTTTCGCGAAGTTGAGCGGGAGGGAAAACACCCGGAAAACAAGATGTTGCCCGTGCTGCAAAGCTCAGAGAAGGAAGGTCATTATCGTCAAAATCACTTTCAATGATAGAGCTTCTATCTTCTGTGGTTTTTTTGAAATAAGTAAATTTTAAAGTATGACGGTGTTCAAGCTCAGAAATTTCTGGCGGATCGTTTAGGAGTATTGTTCTTTTATAGCCATAAAAATCGGTAAGTGTGACAAAAAGCTCCAACTTATGACCGCGAGGTAGTAATGAGTGATTATTAACCTTTCCCATTGCTTTAAGGCCATCATAGACAAGCCCTAAAAGATGCTTTCCGTCAAATGGTGGCTTCATATCCCAAATATTTAGAAGGGCAGGTAGCTTCTCTTTTACTTTTAAACTTAAGGCTCCCTTGCCGAGGAATTTGCTGCTTAATATATTGACCAAGGGGACGGTAATAATTTTTTCCCATTTACTGGCTTTTTTCTTATTACCTTTAAGGTTATTAACATCAGCTTCGATAAGCCAGTGATGGCGAAGATGGTCAAAATTTAAGTCGTGGGCAATGGCACGGGCAAGAAAGACGCTGTTCATTCCCCCGGCAGATGCCCCGGCGATGGTGTCAACAATTATCCTAAGATCAAGTTCAGGAGCAAAGCTTTTTAAAATATCAAAATAAACCAGTTCAGTATCTGGGATATCAGTGATATTTTTATTGGGGTATATATAATTTGTTCGCGAAGGGTCATTTGGATCAGCGCTTGCGTGGATTGCCTTTGAAGCACGGACAAGTTTTAAAATTTCTTTACTGACGCCGTGAATATAAATGGCGAGGGAAACGCCACCAAAACAGACCAAGGCAAGTCTTAATTCTTTTTCTTTCATGGATCATTCCTGTCTTGCGGACTTGGATAATCTTTAAAAGGAGATATCAGTAGTTCTGGTAAAGTAAGAGATTTTTCAAAGCCAAACTCATTAAGTCCCTGTCTCATTTCCGGATAGTCTTTGGTGGGCTTGTCAATGTAGGTAGAGAAAATCCTATCCCATAGGCATAAATTAAAGCCGTAGTTGCTATTGGTTTCAAAAGGTATTTCAGAATGATGTATCCAGTGAATTTCCGGTGTAATGATAAAAAGCCGCAATATTTTTTCAATAGGCGCGGGTAGCTTTATGTTGCTGTGATTAAACAGTGCTAAGCCATTTAATAAAATTTCAAATATAATTACGGCAACCACAGGAATGCCCATGAGCAAAACGAACAACATTTTAATCAGCATGGAAATGATGATTTCAATGGGATGGAAACGAATAGCGGATGTGACATCAAGTCCAAGCTCAGTATGGTGCATACGGTGAAGACGCCAAAACATAGGGATTTTATGCATAATCACATGCTGAAAATAAATAAGTAAGTCGAGTAGAAATAGTGATAAAATGATTACTAGCCAATTATTTAGATCAATAAGGTTAAATAAGCCGAATGTGTTTTGAGCTGCATATATTGCTACACCGGCCGCAAGCATGGGGAATAAAACTTTCAGAGTTACATTATCGATGAGGACGATAGCCACATTTGTGAACCATTGACGCGGACGTGCCGTTTGTCGTTTGGCGAGTGGGCTGAGAAATTCCAAGCCGCTTAAAAGGACAAGCAGACCAATAAACACACTCATTCTTATTGTTTGCTCATACTCTATTAATAAATCCATTCTTAGTAATAATCCTTAAAAATCTGAAGCAATTCCTTTATTTTCCCAGTCGCCGTAGCGCACTGGGTCAGGGCCATCTCGCCCACCGAATTCTTTGGCTTTTTTATCAGACGACTTTTTGATGTCATCATGCTTTTTATTGGCCGTGTTGGTCGCAAGATCTTTATTTGTCAATGATGGCTCCTGTATATGGTATATTATTGATCTTAACAGTAAAATTATCTTAAACATACACCAATGAAGCCCGAAAGGAAATCTACTCCTTGGCAAAAGTTGGCCACTGTGTTACTGCCGGGGAGTATAGCTGGGAATAATAAATGAGCAACGATATTAAAAGCAGAGAAGTGGCCTTTTTGGTGCTTAAAAAGGTGTTGGATGATGCCGCGACACTAGAGCGTTCTATAGACAAATACGCTACTGACTTGTCTGCTCAGGACAGGGGGTTTATTCGTCATCTTACGACGACAGCAATAAGACGTCTTGGACAACTTGATAAAATTATAAACCACTGTACTAAAACAAAACTTGGTAATACACAGATGGCAATCAGGCATGTGCTAAGGTTGGGAATAACACAGTTATTATATACGGAAGTTCCGGCCCATGCAGCGGTAAATACATCTGTGTCATTGGTTGCTAAAAGAGTGCCAAAAAAACTTCATTATCTAAAAAATACGGTGAATGCCGTTTTGCGTAAAGTTGACCGTGAGCGGGAAACGCTTTTAAAGAAATACAGCAATACTCGTCTTAATTTTCCACCCTGGCTTCTTAAAAGGTGGGACAATAGATTTGGTCAATCTATGGTTAAAGAAATATTGGATGCGCTTTTAAATGAAGCCCCGCTTGATCTCAGCATAAGGCCTGAGCATAATCAAGATGAATGGGCTGAAAAATTAAAAGGCATCGTGATGCCTGGCGGTGCTATTCGAATAGAAAAAGCAGGAAAAGTAAGGGATATAATTGGTTATGACGATGGTATCTGGTGGGTTCAGGATATGGCGGCAAGATTGCCGGCAATACTTCTTGGCGCGGGTCAGGGTGATGGTGTTCTTGACCTTTGTGCGGCACCAGGTGGTAAGGCGGCCCAATCCGCTGCAAATGGTGCGATGGTAACGGCTGTCGATTTTTCAGAAAGTCGTCTTATTCGTCTAAAGCAGAATATGGAACGTTTAAAACTAAAGATTGATGTCGTGACGTCAGATGTTCTTACGTATGAACCGCAGAAAAGCTATGATTATATATTATTAGATGCACCATGTTCGTCGACAGGGACTATTCGTCGTCATCCTGAAATCCTGCATACGAGACGACCAGAGGATGTTAAAGAACTGAGTATTTTACAAGGTAAAATGCTCGACCATGCAGTAAGTTTACTGAATGATGGGGGTATACTTATTTATTCTGTTTGTTCAATGGAGCAATCCGAAGGGCCTGACCAGATTAATGCTTTACTGCAACGGCATGGCTCGTTAAAACGAAAAGAGATTATAAACGAAGAAATACCGGGGCTTGAACAATCAATCCTCGAAATAGGTGATGTACAAACATTGCCACATTATATAAGTGGCGGCATGGACGGGTTTTTTATTTCCCGTCTTGTCAAAGTGTCGAAATAGTAATTTAAAAGGATCCGTAATGGCTTCAAATATAAAAATAGCACCATCCATTTTATCAGCTGATTTTGCCAATCTGGGCACAGAAGTTGCGGCGATAACTGCGGCGGGGGCAGATTATATTCATGTTGATGTTATGGACGGTCATTTCGTGCCCAATATTACTATTGGACCGGATGTTGTTAAGGCACTAAGGCCTCATAGCGACAAGGTTTTTGATGTTCATTTAATGATTTCACCCGTTGATCCTTATATTGAAGCATTTGCAGCGGCAGGGTCGGACATTATTACAATTCATGCTGAGGCAACGCCACATTTTCACCGCAGTTTACAGTTAATTAAATCGCTAGGTAAAAAGGCTGGAATATCCCTTAATCCGGGAACGCCGGTCAATGTTATTGAAAATGTGATGGACTTGGTTGATCTGGTTTTGATTATGAGCGTTAATCCCGGCTTTGGAGGACAAAAATTTATCCCCGGCTCACTTGAAAAAATTAGCCAAGTGAGGGCCTTAATTGAAAAAGAAGGCCGAGATATTGATCTACAGGTTGATGGTGGTATAAATTTAGAGACAGTACAAAGCGTAATCGATGCGGGGGCGGATGTTTTAGTGGCGGGAACAGCTACTTTTACAGGCGGGCCTGATAAATATGCTGAAAATATAAAGGCCCTTCGCGGAAAATAGCGACAATTTAACTTGCGGTAATTACCGCTATAATTCAGGATACTATGCTAAGATATTCAAGTCTTAATCTCACCCGGGGAGAATAATTTCTAAATGGCTCAGCTTCGCCGTAATATAGTGCCTTCATCACCAAGAAAGATGCAAAACCCAATCGCTAAGGCTCTGAGCAGGGCAAAGCATAGTAGTTTTTATCATGATTTGAGCTTGAGGGGAGATCACCCCTTAAGGTTGTTGGGAACGCCAAATGATATTTGGTCAGGTTCTGTCACGTCGGGTACACAGATTGTCAGCGGCAGAATGGTCGCCCAAGGCAATGTATTAGAAAACCCGCAGAATGAACAAAATTTTTGGCTAGAAGGGGAAATTTGGCGTGCGACAGGATTAAGTGAAAGTTGGCTTTCCCATCTTCATTCTTTTAACTGGTTAAAAGACTTGAACCAGGCAGTAGACCGCGAAGGTGCGCAAAAAAGAGCCGAAGAACTTGTTGAAAGTTGGATTGACCATAATACTCAGTGGGGTGAGGTGTCATGGCGCGGTGATATTGTGGGAGAAAGAGCCGCTAATTGGTTAATTTATACACCGCTTATTCTTGATACGGATAATGTGATATACCGAGGCAGGGTTCTTGATATTATGGCGCGTAGCGCGCGCCACCTCATGAAATTGTCAACGGATTTTCCCGATGGGCCGAATGGTTTAAAGGCAATTATCGGGCTTATAATGTCAGGTTTATTTATTCCTAATGGCGAAGAGTGGCTAAAAGAGGGTTTAGGCTTGCTTAAATTTGCCTTAGGTCGTGAAGTGCTGGTAGACGGGGGAATTCGCAGCCGAAACCCGCAGGAACTCCTTAGTATATTTATGAATATGGTGCTTTTGAGGGATGCGTTCCAACAAATGGACGCAAAAGCACCGAAGGAAGTATCCGACGCAATTTCGCGTATGGCATCAAATTTGAAATCCCTAAGCCATGGCGACGGGAAACTGCCGCTTTTTAATGGCACGACTATTCAAATTCATGAAGATATATATGCTTGCTTGCTTAAAGTTGGCTTGGAGAAATCTGAATTAAACGATATGGAACAAAGCGGGTTTGCCAGAATTGGAAAAGGCAAAAGTTTAATCCTTATGGATATTGGCCCACCTGCGGAACTTGATTTAAGCAGGGACTGTCATGCTGGCACGCATTCATTTGAAATGAGCCGGGGGGCGCAGAGGTTAATTGTAAATTGTGGTGACGCATCCTTTGTACAGGACCGAGGGGGCTATCAGCTCGATGTGAGCGCGCGGGGATCCGCAGCGCATTCCACACTTATATTGGATAATCGTGATAGTAGTGATATTTGTGAAGATGGTTTAATTGGCCGAGGTATCACAAGAACGATCAGTCAGATGTTTGAACAAGACGGCCATATACTCTTGGAAAGTGACCATGACGGATATGTGGAGCCATTCGGATTTTTGCATAAGCGCTTGATTTATATGGATGATACCGGTGAAGATATACGCGGTGAAGATATCATTGAACAGCATAAAGCGAATAAACCATCCGCCAAAATTCCGTTTCATATAAGATTTCACCTACACCCTGATGTATCGGTCACACTGAGTAACGATGGTGAAATGGTATATTTAGGCTTGGTTAACGGCGAAACCTGGCAATTTAGGCAACGTGGGGCCACGCTTTCTGTGGAAGACAGTGTTTATTTTGGCAATGCAGGCAAAGTTGCGACTACAAAACAAATTATATTATCAGGAAAAACTGATGGTGCCATGACGACAATATTTTGGGCATTGAAATTAGAATAATCACCGGGTGTTTGAGCTTGCGCTCATGATTAAAATAGATTACCACGCGCGGGACGATGTTTTTAAATGTGGGCATATTAAAAAAGAGATAATTGATGAATGATACGACTTTAATTCCGATCAAAAGAGCACTGCTTTCTGTTTCTGATAAAACCGGGTTAGTTGAATTTGGTAAATTCTTAAGCGACCTAGGGGTGGAGATATTATCCACTGGTGGTTCGGCAAAAACACTGGCCGATGCCGGCATTGCGGTAAAGGAAGTGGCCGAACATACCGGATTTCCGGAAATGATGGATGGCCGCGTTAAAACATTGCATCCAAAAATTCATGGTGGCTTGCTAGCACTTCGTGATAATGACGATCATGTGGGTTCAATGACTGAACATGATATTAGTGCGATTGATCTATTGGTGGTGAACCTTTACCCGTTTGAAGAAACTGTGGAAAAAGGTGCCGATTTTGCTACATGTATTGAAAATATTGATATTGGTGGCCCGGCCATGATTAGAAGCGCCTCGAAAAACCATGCTTTTGTCACGGTTGTTGTTGAAGCGGCAGATTATAGTGACGTGATGGCATCAATTAAAGAAAATGGTGGTGCTACGGACGCGGGGTTACGTAAAAAACTGGCAGCTAAAGCTTTTGCTCGTACGGGATCATATGATGCCGCTATCTCGGCATGGTTTGCAAGTGAGCTTGGTGATACATACCCGGATAGATTAAACATTACCGCCCAAAAACAGCAAACGTTAAGATACGGGGAAAACCCTCATCAAGACGCTGCGTTTTATGTGACAAGAAGTGCAACGCCGCGCAGAGGAATTGCTACGGCAGAGCAATTACAAGGTAAAGAACTAAGCTATAATAATTTAAATGATACAGATGCAGCGTTTGAGTTGGTCAGTGAATTTAACCCGGAAGAGGGGCCGACGGTGGCAATTATTAAACATGCCAACCCATGTGGTGTGGCACGCGCTGATAATTATATTGATGCGTATAATAAAGCGCTTCTTTGCGATCAAACCAGCGCATTTGGCGGCATTATAGCCTTAAACGGAAAATTGGACGCCGAAACGGCACGTGAAATTTCGAAAATATTCACAGAAGTGGTTATTGCCACGGATGCCGACGAAGAAGCGCTTGAAATTATGTCTGCTAAGAAAAATTTACGATTATTGCTCACGGGCGGTCTTGCTGATCCGCGCAGCGTAGGCCAGACAATTCGCACAGTCGCTGGTGGATATTTGGTTCAGGGTCGAGATAATGGAATAATTACATTAAATGATTTGAAGGTAGTTACCAAAAGACAGCCTTCGGAACAGGAACTTAAAGATTTACTCTTTGCATTCACAGTGTGTAAACATGTGAAATCTAATGCAATAATATATGTTAAAGATAGTGCAACAGTTGGTATCGGGGCCGGGCAGATGAGCCGGGTTGATAGTGCAAAAACCGCAGTTCGTAAGGCGATCGACGCGAGTGAAGCGGCGGGGCTTTCTTATACCATGACAGAAGGATCTGTTGTGGCGTCCGATGCGTTCTTTCCCTTTGCTGATGGGCTTTTAAGCGCAGCGGAAGCGGGAGTAACAGCAGTTATTCAGCCGGGGGGCTCAATTCGTGATGAAGAAATTATTGCCGCTGCTGATGAACTGGGACTAGCGATGGTTTTAACTGGAATGAGACATTTCAAGCATTAAGACAATATAATTAATAGGCTATTTTATGGAAGGTTTGAATTTTGTTCACACCTTCCATATTTTTATGATTACCTGTTAAATTAATCCACAACCACGTTTCTTATTTGGCGGGCGGCAAAGCCCATTTTGGTTACGTTCAGGTTTCCAGCATTTTGGAAATCTTGTAATAATTTTTTCACCCGAATAGTCGCGGATTGATTATCGTTAATCCATTTTTGTGCCGCTTTAAGGCAACCACTATCTTTGCAGCCGTTAAGAGCTGTGCGCGTGAGTATTTTTTGCTGGTCCTGAAGGTCACCGAGAATACTGTTAACAGCAATACGGTCCCAATGGTCAGAAGTTTCAACCATTTCAGCTTGACTGCGAAGCCACTCAAAACCGAGCTCTTCA
>JAESUD010000036.1 GCA_016763335.1 Emcibacteraceae bacterium
GACTGTCTATGATGTATTTTTCAGAAAATACCCATATTGCGAGAATTATAAAACCCGGAATAAAACTGTTAATACCAGCTTCCCAACCATAATGGGCGGGGAGTGAATGAAGTTTCCTGATATTGCCATCCACTAACGACAAAGACCGCCTTTTACCAATATAGTAAAAAGAAGCGAGCAACAGGATCAAGATTATAGTCAGTGAAATTATATTCATTTAAACAGAACCATTTTTAATTTATTCAAAAAAATAAAATCACGGAAGGTCTGGTGGGCTTACAGACCTTCCGTTTAAAGTTATTATTTAAGTGTGATTAGCTTTTGTGCAGTTTGCTTCACTTGTGCCAACTCTTTTGGTGGTAATGGAATAAGGCCCTTATTTGCGAGGTAACCAAAATCGCCCATAGCTTTTTCGCTTAAAAACTCACTCAAATATTCTTCAATACCAGGAACGACGCCAACATGTGCTTTTTTGACATAGAAGAAAAGCGAACGTGACACTTTATAAACCTTATCGGCAATATTTTCGAAAGTTGGTAATGATCCTTCGACAACACTGCCCTGAATAACATCGCTGTTTTCAGCAAGGAAACTGTAGCCGAATACACCAAGTGCATCTGGGTTTGCTTTTAATTTACCAACGATCAAATTATCATTTTCGCCGGCTTCAATATAAGCGCCGTCTTCGCGGATTGTATGACATAGAGCTTTGTATCTATTGCTGTCCTTAGCCTTTATTGCTTTAATTTCCGGGAATGTTTTACAGCCGCCTTCGAGGGCAAGTTCTGCAAATGCATCACGCGTGCCGGATGTTGGTGGTGGGCCAAGCACTTCGATTTTTGTGTTGGGTAATGTCGGGTTAATTTCGTTCCAGGTTTTGTAAGGATTAGGGACAATTTCACCGTTTACAACGACATCTTTGGCAAGGGCGAGCCAAATGTCCGCTAAGCGGAATTGCATCTGCGGTGCAGCTTTTGAATTTGCCAATACAATACCGTCATAACCGACTTTAATTTCAATAACTTCAGTGACGCCGTTTTTAGCGCATAATTCAATTTCCGATGATTTTATAGCGCGGGATGCGTTTGTAATATCAGGATGGCCTTCACCGATGCCGGCGCAAAATAATTTAAGTCCACCGCCTGATCCTGTACTTTCAACTACGGGTGTTTTAAAGGGTGTTGACCGCCCAAATTCTTCTGCTACTGCAGTTGAGAAAGGAAAGACGGTCGACGAGCCCACAATACGGATTTGGTCACGTGCTTCGGCTATGCTAGTCAAAGATAGCAGAGTTATGCTAATTCCGATGAGGGTTTTGTCTAAATTATTGAACATTGTTATTTTCTCCATTTTATATTTCAAAATGATTTTTTGTTAAAAAGGAATCATTTCCTATATTGTCTTGAGAGAAAAATAACGGTCGTTCATTGCGCTTGTGTGACACATATATGAAGGTTTTATTACGGTGATGTTTAAGATTGTAATGCAACAAAAAAAGGCAGAACCGAAGTTCTGCCTTTAGATAATATATTAAGTTTTTTAGATTTTAAAAAATTACCAATCAACCTGGAAACGTAGACCGAATGCGTTGATGTCTTCACCGTCATTTACGCCGCCTTTAACATCAGATCTGGAATAATTGGCCATAACCCGTGCATAATTATTTAAGTGCCAGTTAACACCAATAATATAGGATGTTTGTTTGCCGCCAATAACAGCCGCTGCAGTGTCGCTAAGGTCGATCACATCATAACGAGCGGCTATTTGCCATGCGCCGGCACCACCTTTAAATACTGGGTTATTCACTTTTATGCGGCCAAAGGAACCATTTTTATAACCGCGACTTTCACCCGTAAGGATATAGCTTACATCAATATATCCACCGTTAAATTTAGCGTCCACGCCGCCGGTTGGTGCTTTTGCTTTAAGCCATCCCCATTCTGCTTGCGCTGATAGTGGTCCCATTACCCCTGCAAACTCAACGCCGTAAAAGCTGTCTGATTTTGCGGCGAAGTTACCTGTATTAACATATTTACCTGCTAAATGATGATGTGGGCGTTGGCTATAACTTTTGATCAGGACAGTCTGGTCATTTTCACGTTGAAAGGCCGAAGCACCAATATGAATGAAGCCGTTTTTTATTTGTGGCGCAAATGTTGCGCGGGCGGCATATGTACGGCCCTGAATTGATTTTGATCCGCCTTTAGCATTTCCTTGAAATATACCTGCTTTAAATGTCACATCATTTTGTGCATAGTTCGCAGCGATACCGATTTGGCGGCTAAAGCCGAATGCATCGGTTAAGCTACCACGTTCCAAAAATGTGATATACCTGCTTGATGTTTGCTCTTCTAATGAAGTTGGTGTTTTAAATTGCCCGACAATAACCGATACTGGCTTTAAAGCCCATTCGACTGTGGCGTCGGTGATGTTTGTTTTGTTGCCGGCAAAATCAAGTTCGAGTTTATATTTAACATCTTTCATGATGACGCCTTCAATACCGAAGCGAGCCGCCCGAAATTCTGTTGCATCAACGGCTTTGCCGCCATTATCAGAAACGCTAGCCCAATCGGTGAATAGACGACCGCGCAATTTCATTTTAAAATTGCCATCGGCGCTTGAAAGTTCCGGTGCGCCTTTCCAGTTAACATTTAAATCTTGTGCATTTGCAATTGATGTTGTTACGAGCAATGCAGTTGCGCCAATTGTTGCAAATATCGTTTTAGGTGTAGGCATTAAATTTCCTTAAATTTAGGTTTTTTTGAGTTCAAACCGTTAATTTTTATTAACGTTGGAAGTGTTCTATTGCAGGTTTTTTAAACTAACATGACAGATTTGTTGTCCTTTTATGACAGAAAATATCGTCATGATAAATAATAACCACTATTATTGAGACTTGAACTGTGTCCTTTATTGGGACAATATACATGCTAAACTAAGCACATATATGAGTTAAGGAGACCAGATGTCAACCTATAAGCCAGCAGAAAATATAGAAAATAACCCGCGCGTTAAAGTCGTTTTTGATGATATTCGTGAGACGAGAGGCTCTGATTTCATTAATAATATGTGGTATTATATTGCCTTTGATGAAGATTTGCTTGAACAGACCTGGGCCGATGTCAAAAGGGTAATGGCGACGCCTTCGTCTATTGACCCACTTACCAAGGAAATGCTCTACCTTGCTGTTTCAATTGCCAATTCATGCTCATATTGTGTTCATTCCCATACAGCAGCGGCACGTGCCAAAGGGTTGACTGATGAAACACATGCGGAACTTATTAAAATTGTCTCGTTGGCGGCTAAAACAAACCACATAGCGAATGGATTGCAAATCCCAATTGATGATGTGTTTGATTTGGATAAGGGGTAAGGGTAAAAAATGGGAAAAGTAAATATAAAAAAATATGTTCTTACATTCGGTATTTATTATATTTGTGCTGTAAGTATAACGAGCTTAATTGTTATTTTGTTTGATATATCTTTACATTCTAGTGTTCGTATGGGGCTCGTTGTCGGAGTGGCCTATCTTGTGTCATTCAAGTTTATAAAAGAACAAAACCGTGCCCCGGATACAAGTGAAAAACACAAATTGATATGGGGGTCCATTGCGGCATCGTTTTTTGTTTCGCTTATGTTAATTGTCGCAGTTACATACAAAGAAACAGCTACAGATGGCATTTCTGCATTCTTTACATCCTCTGGTCTTGGGGATTTGTCACTTGCTATCTGGGCACTTTTTTTTGGGGTGATTGTTGGCTTTTACTGGCTAACCTTTTATCTTGTTTATGGTTGGGGTGCTAAGAAGCTCGCGCAGACGCACGCCGTTACAGATGATAAACTTGATTAGTTTTGTTCCATTGCTTTTAATCCCAATCTAAGGACGACCTCTTCAATGGCTAAAAGCGGAATTGTTTTTTCCGCTTTGTCCGGGTTGTCGCCAAGACCGGTGATTAGAGCAACAAAGCCATCTTTTGTTATTGGGTCGAACCAGAATTGCCCCTGTAAACCATAAGCTGACCCTAGATGGCCGTATAATTTGCTACTTTCTTTTGTTAATCTCCAGTCTTTCAAGTCAATTATATGGGTGGATAGGCCGTAAGTGGTCATCATCCCGCTGGATTTAGGGTCATTTAGATCAGCTTCACCGCCAGTATGTCCATTTTTTAATTTATCATTATACTGCCATACGGGTTTGATCATTTCGGCGATGGATGTTTTTGAAATGATTGTCGAGGAGCCGTTTTTTCCATCATTCAATATGGCAATCATGATTTCTGCCAAA